>NZ_JAKKSJ010000018.1:0-114492 GCF_025653365.1 Shewanella sp. SW32
AAAATGGCTAAGTCGCTAAACACTTGAGGGCGACCTTTCTTTGGCTGCTTGACCTTGGCTTTCCACTTAGCAATTGCATCCTCATCAATCCAGAAGGTAAGTGAACCGCGGTTGATTAAGGCTTGGTTGTATTGCTTCCAGTTGGTTGTTTTATAGCGAGGTTTTGACACGGTTGATGGGTAAGTTGATAGGCGATGCCGATCAGATCAGCGGCTACGGCTTTAGTTCAACCGATTTAGGAAACAAAGCCACCACCAATATAACGTTCGTTAGTATATTGCATATGCGTGAGGCGAATATCTAACCAATCTTTGTTGAATTGAACAACAATACCGCCTATATCCTTCCATACTTCTCGGGTATTTTCGAGGAAGAAAAAATCAGATAAAAGCTTATTAGGTTCGCTATCTTCGCTACCGTAATAAACTTGTCCAGACATAGTCCAGTCGCCAATTAAATAGTTATATAAGGCGCTGACACCTGTGTAGTTAAATATTTGCCATGTGTAGTTATCTGCGGGTGGACGTATCCAAGGATAAGCATATCCAACATCAAAAAAGTCACTGTAATAGTAGAGCGGTAAGCGTTTTTTACCTCCTTGTACTGTCCAATGATCATTGATCTCATAGGACAGATAAGCCCATTCAAAACTTGCCGAAAAGTCATCAGCCCCCCGAGAAACAACCTGTGCAGTGGCAGATAAACCTTCGAGCAAATCCGCTGAGAATTGAATACCAAATAAGGTATCGGGTTTGAAACTAATATCTTCATCATAGGCGCCAACGAGTGGATAGTCGGCGAGAAAGGTGGGGCCTAAATCAAACTCTGCAACGCCCGAACCTTCGAGAACTTGACCAGCAACAACTGAAGCAAAACCTGAAATGTTGACTTCTGCATAAGCGGTGGAGCTGAGCAAAAGTGAGCAAAGACCTAATGAAAGCTTATGTTTCATAAAAAAGCCCTTTAAGTGAGTATATTCGTTTTTAAGCCTAGAACAGGTACAAACATACGCAAACTTTTATTAAACATTTTTGCAACATAGTGGTCTGACTCCCATTTTGAAAGATAAGTTTGATATTTTATGAGTAAAAAGCGTTAGGTAATTCGAGCTAACTTAAGTCAAAACTGTAAGTTCAATATTCTAAATTTGGAATGATTACTCAGCCATACCATTAAACTGTTCAGGTGAGACTGTGATCTCCCTGAAAACTGTTTCGAAAATTTGCCAAAGAATATTACTGATTTTGCTAAATGAGAGACTCAAAGCTTGAGTGAAAAGTGGTGAGATAATTATCTTTATTAACAACATTAGCTAAAGCTAAATATGGTTGTTATTTAGCCTTTAGATTATAAAAATAACGCAATGGATACTTTTTTATTAAACTAAAATTGTTTTTTTTTACATAAAAATGCTCTAAATCTATCATTGATTATGCTTGTTAAGTCAACGTCGATATTTATTCCATTTTCATGTGTATGCCAGCGCTGGAGCATATTTTACTGAGTCTTTTTTTCCGATGTAGTGGTTTTATACTGTATGGTTAGCGGCTTGATTGCTGCACAGTGCTATAGCACCTATAATCTTGCTCTCTTATGTTGAGTTTCTCTTCTTCCTAAACATGATCCAATAAAAGGAATGTCATAATGCAAAGACGCAATTTTTTAAAAAGTGCGGCTATTTTGTCGACTGCGGGTTTTATCACGCCAGTACTGGCATCTTCCTCTAAATCGAGTGTCGTTGAACATAGCTCAAGCGATGGACGCCGCCGTTTTACCTTAACCAACACTTACCATCTTGTTGCCCCAGAAGGGTCTGAGGGTGTGGTTAAGTTGTGGATCCCTTTACCTGAAGACACGCAATTCCAACGGGTAAGTAAGTTGAATTTTACGGGCAGTTTTAAAGACGCCTATATCAGCTCAAACAACAGTTATGGCGCCAAAACCCTGTTTGCGACTTGGCCCGATGCCAAAGCGAACATGACAATAACGGTTGAGCTTGATATTGAAACGATAGATTGGGAACCCGTTAAAAGCGGCGCCTTAACCCATTACCGCACCCCAGAGCAGATACATTATCCTGCAGATGTTGAACGTTATTTGCTGCCGACTAAACACATGCCGCTTAATGGTATTGTGAAGCAAACAGCAGATAAGATCGTTGGCAGCGAGACTGAACCACTGAAGCAAGCACGACTGATTTATCTTTGGGTTAGCGCTAATATGTTTCGCGATAATAGCGTGATTGGCTGTGGTACGGGTGATGTAGCAAGTATCCTCGAAAGTGGTAAGTTAGGCGGTAAGTGTACCGATATTAACTCAGTATTTGTGGCGCTAATGCGCGCAGTGGGGATCCCTGCCCGTGAGATGTTTGGGATTCGCTTAGGTCAGGCTATCAAGATGGGCGAATATTCTAAAAAGGCCTTTGGTAGTGCTGATGACAAAGGGGTTGCCGATGTCAGTGGTGGTCAACATTGTCGCGCTATGTTCTATTTAGCGGGTTATGGTTGGTTGCCGGCCGATCCTGCTGATGTGACAAAAATGCGTTTGACGGAGAAAAAAGAACACAGCGATCCCGCAGTTCAGGCCGTGAATGATTACCTCTTTGGTAATTGGGAAATGAACTGGGTTGGCTTTAACTATGGCCGCGACTTTGATTTATACCCTACAGCCGAACAGACACCCCTGAATAACTTTGGCTACCCTTATGCCGAAGTTGATGGCGATCCCGTGAACTATTATGAGCCTAAAGTGTTTGCCTATGACTATCAGTCAACCGAACAACGCTAAGGGCCTCTTAGCGACTATGGCCGCCGCAGTGGTTGCTGCGGTTGCTTCAAGCCTATGCTGTATTGCACCGCTTATTTATTTGGTGTTCGGGGTGTCGGCCGCAAGTCTGTCGGGGATTGAGCAACTGAGCTGGCTGCAAGTGCCCATGTTGATACTGTCGACTGGGCTGATTCTGATGGGATTTTGGCGGCTCTATTTTGCTAAAAAGCCACTGTGTACAGCGACGTTGAGTCGTACTCAGATGCTGTGGCTGTACTGGTTAACTGTACCTGTTGTGCTGGCATTTCAGTCATATCCTTTTGTATTACCTTGGTTATTAGAGGTGCTTGAATGAAGTTAGTGTTATTTCTCGCCTTAAGTCTGTGTTCAGCGTCGAGCTGGGCGGCAAATGTGCTGGTCACCTTAGATGTTAAGGGCATGACTTGTCCGCTGTGTGTCACTGTCGTGAATAAAGCGCTGCGTAAAACCGATGGGGTGATTAAGGCCAAAGCTTCGTTAAAAACAGAGCAAGCCTTAGTGACAGTGCCAGAGGATTTTAATCTAGATAGTTTGCTTAAGGCCGTCGACGAAACTGGGTATAAGGGCAGTATTAATAAGGTAGAAAAACAATCCTAAGCGTTGGTGTCTTTAGTAACGGATTGAGCGACATTATAAAATATCAGTCTAGTTTTAAATGATTAGACTGATATTTCACCGAGAAAATACACTCTGTATCCCACCTGTTACTTCCTTCACTGCCTATTTTTTCCTTTGCGGGTCATTTCTTCGTTAGCTGTAATACACCTCGGGCTCGATACGACGTTGCCGCTCTTCATTTTTCTCCGATGATTCCTTAATCAGATCCAATTTTTGCGCTTGCAGTAATTCTAGTTGCTTGGCTTTTTGTTCTTCAGATAGATTTTCATCGGCGGCAACCTTCGCCATTTCTTCATCTATCTTATTAATTTTATCCCTATCGACTCCTGTACGGTTATCTAAAATAGCCTGCATGGCTTTGTCCAACCTGTTGATGCTTTTGTCTGGTTCAGGCGTGCCTGCAATGGCTTGCACATTACCCGTGTAGCCTTGTTTAGCGTTAGGGGCCAGATGGCTATAGGTATCGGCAGTCGTTACCGATGCTGCAGAGGAGAGCGTTACAGTATCTTGGCTTATTGATGACGTTAGATTCGCCGACGTCATTGAATTTGCACGAGTTCCTAGGCCATTTGTGCTCGGCTCGACTTGCTTGAGTGGCACATTGGCATAACTTTTCGCAAAGGTATTGGTATAACTATTAGGGTTAATTGTGCTCATATTCGACTCCTTATATATATATGAATCTGTCCCTTGGTCACCTGCGGTTTAAAATGTTGAGCGGTTAACTAATGGGTGTTGCTGGACGTTTCAATATTATTTGATGACAACTTTGCAATTTGAATTAGCAAGTTATAGGCCAAGTTAGGTTTATTTGTGGTTGATTTATCAGGAGTCACTGTTAAACGATACTTTTAAAAAAATATTTATACAAAAACTTGATCCTTGTACAACTATGGTCCGTAATTAAAGGCATAGTGATACAAGGAGTCGACTTATGTACAAGTTTAACCCGCAGCGAATTCAGATTGGGATCAGCGCTTGTCTATTGGGGGAGAAGGTTCGTTTTGATGGCGGACATAAAAATTCGACCTATTGTAATCAAGAGATTAAGCAATTTTTCGATTATGTGCCCATTTGTCCTGAAATGGCGATTGGCTTAGGTGCACCCCGGAAAAGTATCCGACTAGTCCGTGATGGGGAAACCATCTTAGTTCAGAGTGGTGACGGTAGCTTAGATGTGACCGATAAGCTCAATGAATACAGCGAAAACAAGGTTGAAGAGCTCGATTTCCTCGGCGGATACTTACTTTGCGCTAAGTCGCCAACCTGCGGCATGGAGCGGGTAACAGAGTATAAAATTGGCACTAACAATGGTTCTAAGTCTGGCATTGGTGTATTTGCTCGCAAGTTGATGGAACGATATCCACTATTGCCCGTGGAAGAAGAAGGCCGCTTGCATGACATGGTGCTGCGGGAGAACTTTTTCACCCGCGTTTATGCCTATCACGATTGGCACCTGATGAAACATGAAGGGCTGACTAAGCATAAGTTAGTGAAGTTTCATTCCCGCTATAAATACCTGTTAATGGCACACAGCCCGACATGGTATCGCGAGCTTGGGCCGATAGTGGCCAATATTGAGGATCTTGAGCAAAGCGCGACCCGCTACTTTGAAGGTTTTATGACGGCGCTGAAAATTAATGCGACCCGTAAAAATCATACCAGTACGCTGCAGCATATTCAGGGGTACTTTAAAAAGCATTTGAGCAAAGAGCAAAAGACAGAACTGTCTGAAGCGATTATGAAATATCGCCAAGGTCTATTGCCGTTATTAGTACCTATCACGCTCATTAACCATTATTTACGCGAATTTCCAACACCTTATATTGAAGAGCAAGTGTACTTAAACCCTCATCCTGAGGCGTTAAAGCTGCGCTATGCCTATTAACGTTTATCTAATCGCATTCAGTTGATTTTAGCTTTTGATTTAGTGAGTTATTACTGAAATATGAAACAAACTATAGAGAACACGGCCCACACAGAACCCAATGGTGAGATATTACTCCCCATCGGTGAAGTGTCCGCCTTAACGGGCGTGAATGCCGTGACCTTAAGGGCATGGCAGCGCCGTTTTGGCTTAGTGATCCCTGCACGTACACCCAAGGGACACAGATTATATACGAGCGAAAATATCCAAGAAATCCATGAGATTAATGCATGGCTGGCTAAAGGTGTTGCGATTAGTAAGGTTAAACCTTTGCTGATGAGTGCTGCTAAATCTTCATTTACAGAAATAGTTCAAACTCAAGCCATTGATTTATGGTGCGAGCAAGTCACTGCGCTTAATACGGCATTATTCGACTTCAATCAGCACAAATTACAGCAGATTTTAGATGATGCATTTGGCTTATATCCTTTCCAATTGGTGAAAGAAAAGTTGCTACAACCTTGGCTTAATCAACTCGAGGACTTAGTGAATGAGCGGCTTGATGCCGAGTTAATTATTGCTTGGTTAAAGAGCGAGTTACTTAACCGAGTGGGTGGACGTCATGCCTTTAATGGACAGGCCGTGACGGCGAGAATCGCTGTGGTGAGTCTATCCCGTGGAGCACATACCTCGCTTAATTCCACCCGCACTAACATTTTGTTTTCTCTACTTCTATCGCTCGAGTTAGCGTCGCTGCGGGTATCGGTTATTGATCTTGGCGAGCAAGCCATGGGCTGTTTACCTTTGCTGCGAGGCAGGCTTAACGTCGATGCACTTTTGCTTATTCCCGACTCAAATCATTCGGGTTCTGAACAGACTGAAATGCTGACTGTATTGGAACAAATGACTTTCCCATGCTGGTTTATGGGGCCTTTTGCGCCAACGTTAAGCTTTTTATCTGCTTTTTTGGCGTCTTCGACGACGGACTTGATTGGGAAAATGCCATCTCGTTTGGCGGGGAAGGTGAATAGAAGTCGTAAGCACAGTGGAAAGATGAATACCGTGAATCAAAGCGAGCAGATAAATAGCGAGAAAAACAATGACATTAGCTAACGATTCAATGCAAATAGATTCAATTCCAATAAAAGTGCAGGGCAATAATGCACTGATGTGGTTTCGCCAAGATTTACGCCTGGCCGATAATCAGGCATTAACCGCTGCTTGCGATTGGGCGCGGGAGAATGGCGTGGCACTTAAGGCCATTTATATTGCTACGCCAACCCAGTGGCAGCGCCATGACGTTGCGCCAATTCAGTTGGATTTTATCGAACGTCATATCAATTTACTTGCCCAAGGACTGGCGAGTCTTGGTATTGGATTCGAGTTAATTCAGTTAGATACCTTTGCTGATGTGCCAGCGTTTATCACTCATTACTGCCAGCAACAGGGTATTGGCCGTGTGTTTGCTGGCAGTGAGCCTGAGATTAACGAGCAACAGCGCGACCAAGCCTGTATTCAATCGGGTATTCCTCTAGTGTTAACCGAAGAACACTGTTTGCTTAAGCCGGGCACTGTGCTGAATTTATCCGGCGACATGTACAAGGTTTTCACTCCTTTTAGCCGTAAGTGGCGAGAAATTGCCGCCCGCCATGCCATTTTGCCGCTTCCAGTTCCGGCGCCACTTGGACCTGTGCTGGCCGAGCCAAAGCCGCTTTTGTTTAACAATGTCACTAAAGTGTCGAGTGAACTTTGGGCTGCGGGAGAAGGGCAGGCGAAGCGTTTGCTCTCGGCATTTATTCTGCAAAAAGTGCAGGATTATAAGCAAGATAGGGATTTCCCCGCCATTGATGGTACTAGCTCAATTTCACCCTATCTGGCCATTGGTGTGGTGAGCCCAAGACAATGCGTTGCCGCGCTGTTGCATCACTTCCCTGAGGTGATTGTTGACGACACTAGCCCTGCTCGTACTTGGTTAAATGAGCTTACTTGGCGTGAGTTTTACCGTCATTTGCTGGTGGCATTTCCCGATTTATCTAAGAATCACAATTTCAATCGTCAAGCCGACCATGTGCAGTGGCGCAATAACCCGCAGGAGTTTGCTGCTTGGTGTGAAGGTCGTACTGGCTATCCGATTGTGGATGCGGCTATGCGCCAACTCAATCAAACGGGTTGGATGCACAATCGGCTGCGTATGGTGGTGGCGAGTTTCCTGACTAAACATCTGCTGATTGACTGGCGCTGGGGCGAGCGCTATTTCCGCCAAAAACTGATTGATGGTGACTTAGCCGCGAATAATGGCGGCTGGCAGTGGTCTGCGGGTTGTGGCTGCGATGCTCAGCCTTATTTCCGTATTTTTAATCCTATAAGCCAGAGTGAAAAGTTTGATCCAGATGGCAGCTTTATCCGTAAGTATTTACCAGAGCTCGCATCTTGGGGAATTAAGCAATTACATCAACCCAGTACAGCGCAGACACCGTCCTTGTTTGAACCGCCGTTATTCAACACTAAAACGGCTTATCCAAGTGCGATTGTCGAGCACAGTGCAGCAAGAGCAAGGGCATTAACCGTATTAGGCGTATTGAAAAAGGCCACGGCCCAATAAATAGGATCAGGAGCAATAACAAGATGATAAACCAAGCGACGACTGAGACTAATACGCTTGTTGATGATTTTATTCAGCTTTATCAAGCTTTGAATAAAGATAACTTGCATCTGTTAGGTCGGGTTTACGACGACAGTATTAGTTTTACCGATCCTATGCATCAAATCACAGGGCTAGCGTCGTTAACTCAGTACTTCGCGAAGTTATATAAGAATGTTAAGCATATTCAGTTTGAGATCAAAGAAGTGCAGCAGGATGCGAACCAAGCCGCGCTGTTTTGGCAGATGCAATATTGCCACCCTAAGTTGAATAAAGGCGAACTTATCCGTGTTGACGGCATGAGTCAACTTAAGTTCGACGACAAGATTTATTTTCACAGGGATTACTTCGACTTAGGGCAAATGTTGTACGAGCATTTGCCTTGCATGGGCGGGCTTATCCGTTTGCTCAAAGATAGGGCGGCAAAATAATGAGCGCTGTTAAGCCATTGAAAATAAATACCGTGCTGATTACGGGTGCAAGCTCAGGCATTGGGCTGCGACTGGCTCAGGATTATTTAGCCTTAGGTTGGCATGTCATTGCCTGTGGCCGATCGCAAGAAAGGTTAGAGTCGTTAGCCTTGAATGAACTAGTCGGTGCTACGTTGTTTATCTTCGATATATCCCAGCGCGACCAAGTTCAACAAGCTGGCCAAAATGTAGCTGAGCTATTGGCGAAAACAGATTCTCAGCTCGATTTGGTCATTTTGAATGCGGGCAGTTGTGAATATATTGATGATGCTAAGGCTTTCGATGATGTGTTGTTCGAGCGCGTTATCCATACCAATCTAATTGCAATGGGATATTGCCTCGGGGCATTTTTACCTTTAATGCCAAGGGGTTCACGTATTGGCTTAATGAGTTCCAGCGCTATTTATTTACCTTTCCCTCGCGCTGAAGCTTACGGCGCCTCTAAAGCCGGCGTGCAGTATTTAGCCTCGAGTCTTGCGCTCGATCTTGCCAAGAACGACATAGGCGTGAGCTTGATTTGCCCTGGTTTTGTGGCGACACCACTGACCGCAAAAAATGATTTTTCTATGCCAATGCAAGTGAGTGTACAAACCGCTTCTAAGGCGATACGTAATGGGCTGAAAGGTGGCAAGCGCGAGATCCATTTTCCGCGACGCTTTACTTATCTATTGAAGTTGATGTCGTTTTTACCTGCCTTTGTGTGGCAAAAAATGATTGCAAACGATACTCAAGCCAAGCCGCTAAAGGACAATAGTTTATGAAAAATATCGCCATCATCGGCACCGGCATTTCTGGATTAACCTGTGGCCATCTATTAAGTGAGTCGCACAGGGTTACAGTGTTTGAGGCCAATGACTATATCGGCGGCCACACGGCGACAGTCGATGTGGAGCATCAAGGGCAAACCTACGCTATAGACACAGGTTTCATCGTGTTTAATGACAGAACATATCCACGATTTGAACGTTTATTGGCTCGCCTTAATGTCACCATATTACCGACTGAGATGAGTTTTAGCGTGCACAATGCGCTGACTGGGCTTGAATACAACGGCCACAATTTAGGTAGTTTGTTTGCCCAAAAGCGTAACCTCCTGAATCCACGCTTTTGGGCCTTTTTAAAAGAAATTTTGCGCTTCAATAAAGGCTGTAAGGCACTCTATCAACAGGATATTTATCCCGAAGGTAACTTAGGTGATTATTTAGACAATGAACACTTCTCACCATTTTTCGCTGAGCATTACATTTTGCCCATGGGCGCAGCGATTTGGTCTTCGAGCATAGAAGATATGCGCGCGTTTTCGTTGAAGTTTTTTATTCGTTTCTTCCAGCACCATGGTTTATTAAATGTCAGTGATAGACCCCAGTGGTATGTGCTAAAGGGGGGCTCGCGTAGCTATATTCCTGATCTTATTGCGCCCTTTAAAGACAATATCCGCCTTAACTCACCCGTGACAGGTATTGAGCGCCATGGCAATGGGGTGAAGTTACAAGTTCACGGTGAATGGTTGGAATTTGATGAGGTGATTTTAGCCTGTCATAGTGACCAAGCACTGCGGATGTTAAACGATCCTACGCCAACAGAACGCGCCATTTTAGGCGACCTCAGCTACCAGAATAACGATGTGGTGCTGCACATGGATACACGTATTTTACCGAAGCGAAAAGCCGCTTGGGCGAGTTGGAATTATAGGTTAGATGGTAACCTAAAACGTCCAGCGTCAGTGACTTATAACATGAACATACTGCAACAGTTGCCAGCCAATGCGCCGACCTTTTGTGTCACCTTGAATCAGTCAGAGTTGATTGATGAGGCGAAAGTGATACGCCGCTTCAATTATGCCCACCCAGTGTTTAACGAAGCCAGTCTTAAGGCTCAGGGCCGCCGTGAGGAAATATCCGGGCAAAATCATACCCATTTTGCTGGCGCCTATTGGCACAATGGTTTCCATGAAGATGGCGTTCGCAGTGCACTTGATGTGTGTGCCCATTTTGGTGTCAGCCTATGACAGGTTTAAATGTGACAGGTCTAAATATGACAGAGCTCAATAGCGGTATTTATTACGGCACTGTATCCCACAGCCGTTTTACGCCGATTAAACATAGTTTTAGTTATGCCATGGCGCTGTTGGCGATTGATTTAGATGAAGTCGATAAGATCAGTGCCATGGGGCGAGTTTTTGCCAGCCAGCGCCACGCTTTACTGAGATTCAATCCTAAAGACTATTTAACTTCTTTTACGACTACATCCAATGACAGCGGTGAAGTGGCTGTTGTCGATCCGAGCGCAGCTGCACTCAAGAGTCGCGTATTGACTCAAGTGGCAGCGTTAGGCGCAGATAAACTGTGCGATCGAGTTTTGTTTGTGGGTCAGATCCGTCATTTTGGCGTGTATTTTAGCCCAGTAAATTTCTACTTTTGTTATCAAGATCAAACGCCTTTATACATGTTGGCCGAGGTGAGTAACACGCCTTGGGATCAGCGCCATTGCTATTTAGTCGATTTAGCCGCGCCCAAACCTTCTGACAAAGTGTTTCACGTGTCTCCCTTTATGACTCTCGATATGCGTTATCTCTGGCATGTGTCTGCGCCGAGTGAAGACTTAAACATTGGTATTGAAAACAAGTCGATGCAAGAGAATGGCAAAAAACTGTTTAATGCCAATTTAGTGATGAAACGCCAACCGATCACGGCGGCCAATTTACGGACGCTTTTGTTTCGCTTCCCTTTTATGACTCTCAAGATCTTCTTCGGGATTTATTGGCAAGCGCTAAAACTCTTTTTTAAACGTGTGCCCTTTGTGCCGCATCCAGCTCAGATGGAGAAATAACATGGAAAATACGGCTTCGCAAACCTCAGTCACCACAGGGAAACTGCCCGACAGTATTGCGCGTAAAGTCTTGCTTAAGGCGCTGGAAAGTCTCCCACATGGCTGCTTGACCTTGGTTGAGGGCGACAAGAGTTATCGTTTTGGTGAGAGTCATACCGACTTGCACGCTACGCTTGTGGTTAAACACCCGAGTTTTTATCGTCAAATAATGCTTTCAGGCTCCATTGGTGCGGGTGAAGGTTATATTCAAGGCCATTGGACGAGCCCTGATCTCACCAAAGTCGTACAACTGTTTGCCCGTAATTTAGCCTTACTCGATAAGATTGAAGCCAAATTCTCTTGGTTAACTGGCACGATAAACCGTGTGAAGCATGTGCTGAATCGCAATTCTCAAGAGGGCTCAAAGCGGAATATTCTCGCCCACTATGATTTGGGTAATGCTATGTATGAGCAATTCCTCGACCGTGAAATGTTGTATTCCAGCGCGCTTTATCCACATGAGGAAGCCAGTTTGCAGGAAGCGCAGTTGTTTAAGCTGATGACTATTTGTGAACGACTCGATTTACAGCCAGGTCAAACCTTGCTTGAGATTGGTACAGGCTGGGGCGCGCTGGCTATTTATGCGGCTAAGCATTATGGCGTGCACGTGACAACAACAACGATTTCAGATGCGCAATATGCCTATACCAAAGCCCGTGTCGAACGCGAAGGGCTAAGCGATAAAGTGACGCTGTTGACAGAGGACTATCGCAATCTCACTGGAGAATACGACAGGGTTGTTTCTATCGAGATGATTGAAGCGGTAGGGCATGAGTATTTACCAGGCTTCTTTAAAAAGTTGGAAACATTGTTAAAACCCAATGGGCGCATGCTGCTACAGGCGATAACGATTGCCGATCAACGTTACGACAGTTATCGCAAAAGTGTGGATTTTATTCAGCGTTATATTTTCCCCGGTGGCTGCTTACCCTCAGTGAGCCAAATGGTCGGTCACATTGCTAAACAGACGGACATGGTGGTCTGGTCGCTCAATGATATGGGGCTCGATTACGCTAAAACCTTAAAACATTGGCATGAGAATTTTGATCATGCGATAGGCGAAATCCAAGCTTTAGGTTATGGCGATGATTTTATTCGGATGTGGAAATTTTACCTAAGTTATTGTGAAGGTGGATTTTTAGAACGTACCACAAGCACTGTGCATTTAGTGGCTGTGCGTCCGGACTATCGCATTGCTAGCCATCATCCCCCAAGCCATAGCCCTAATGCGATGTAATCTGTTTTGATTAAGCAGTCACTTTAGTGGAAATAACCATTTTCGTTGGAATGAGCCGCTTTGTTTGCAGCAAGATAAAAGTGAGGCAAAGATGAAGTCCATGTTAGCTAACTCTCGGGTTCCTTTTAAACATCAGGGCTTTATTCTCTATAACGCCTTGAGTTTTCAGGCTGTGTGGTGGTCTAGTGTACTTTGGCTTAACACCTCACTGTTGTTAACTATCCCTTTGTTATTATTTCACTTTATCCTGCTAGCTTCCTTAGGTAAGCCCGAGTATCGCAAAGTGGATTTGCTATTGATGCTAAAGGTTGCAGCCTTAGGAATAGGCGTCGATACCGTACTCTCTGTTTTAGGGGTGTTTGAGTTTGCTCTTTTCCCTTGGTGGCTTGGTTGCCTGTGGCTGCATTTTGCTTTGACCCTGAATCATAGCTTGGCCTTTATGCGACCTTTACCGCTGATATTTCAGGCGTTACTCGGGGGCATTTTTGGCGGGTTAAGCTATTTGGCTGGCGCACAATTTAATGCCGTGAGTTTGCCCTATGGCAATGTCATTTCTGCTGTGGTGTTATTTTTGGTTTGGCTAGTCTTGTTGCCATTTTTAACCCAACTTGCTAATCCCTATGGATTTAATCGAAGCACTAAAGCGCGTTTTTTTACTGTGTTTGGGCGTTAATTATTGAGTTGTAGGAATTGATCGCGGTTAAGTCATTATGCTGTTTTTAGTTAAGTACCAGTTGTAAGACATTATGCAGTAAAAGGGGGATCCCATGTCGTCAGTTCGTAATCGTAGCCCAAATCTTGGTTTTTCATTTTTGAACTCAAGCTGCTTAAGTCTATTGGCCCTTAGTTTATTGGCCGCACCTTTAAAAGCGTTAGAGGCGAAAACGCCTGATTTTGAAAATATTACTATCGAACTGAATGATGCCGCCGATGTGACGCAGACTTTTCAGGAAGTGGGCCGCGGGGAAATGGATTGGCTGTGGTTTAGTTTGTATAAGGCGAGACTGATGACGGTAAATGGCCGTTATCAACAGGGGCAATATCCTCTGCTGTTAGATATTGAATATTATCGAGATATTGAGTCAGAGGATTTGCTCGAAGCGACAAAAGATCAATGGAAGCATCTAGCGTTTGCCGAAAATGATATCCAACGTTGGTTGGGTTCATTAAATGCGACTTGGCCCGATGTGAAGCAGGGCGACCATTTAAGTTTTAAGGTGATAGATGGACAAACGAGTCAGTTTTTCTTTAATCATCAACCACTCGACATTATCCATGATGCTAATTTTGCTGAGGCATTTTTAGCGATTTGGTTATCGAAAGCTACTAGTCGTCCTGATTTGCGGGCGCAATTACTCGGAGAAAAACCATGCGATTGTTGAAACGGCTTGTCGGCCGAAAGTTATTTTTAGGTTTAATAATGATAGGGCTGTTGTCGAGTTGTTCATCGGTGGAAGTGACTGATTATAAAGATACTCATCCGACATTGGTTTTGGAGTCATTTTTTAATGGGCCATTAAAAGCCTCTGGGGTCGTACAAGATTTTAGTGGCAAAGTAATCCGCAAATTCAATGTCATTATGGAAGCCAGTTGGCAGGGAAGTGAGGGAGTCATTAATGAATGGTTTGTGTATGATGATGGTGAAACTCAAACTCGTGTGTGGCGCATCAAGGCACTAGGGGAAGGGCGATACTCAGGAACTGCAGGTGACATTATCGGTACTGCCGATGGCCAATCTAGCGGCAGTGCGCTACGTTGGAAATACGATATGTTATTGCCTGTGGATGGTGAGGAATATCAAGTTCATTTCGACGATTGGATGTTCTTAGTGAATGATAATACCATTATAAATCAGAGCGATATTATTAAGTTTGGCATCACAGTTGCTAAAGTCACTTTAGTTATTCAAAAATAGTCTCAGCAATTTTTAGTTAAGTTGGCTTACCCCAGCTTGTCTTGGATTAACTCTGTTGATTAAGACTTAAATTGGCTTAAACAGTATAGCTTGGCTAATAACCCCCTTTTTTCTGCATTAAAGTGTTGAAGTCAAACCAAAGTTGCAGTTAGGCATTTTTGCTAGTGGCATAAGTGATATATGGGGGTAAGGTTATTGCAACCCATTGTTAAAATTTAATTAATCTGAGCTTAAGTCTAAGTCTAAGTCTAAATAGATAGGGGGTAGTCGATGAAAAAACACGTTGTTTTATGGGGAGTATTTTTAAGTCTGTCGTTAACTGCTTGTTCATCTTTTGACTTTAAGTTTGAGGATCATTCTGAGAAACAAGTCGATCCTCATCAACCCGCAAGCGATCCTATGGTGCAAGATAATGAACGTCGTATTCGAGATGCGAGAAAAGACGGTCAGTTAGAATCCGATTTTCTAAAACCTAGGTATCCAGTTAAGTTTAAATAAGAAAATGCCTTAGGAACTCACTTCAACCTCAATACTTAACTATCAATAGCAAGTATTAAGGTTGTTAGGGGAGAGGCGAAGAACTAACCCGCTTGACGACTGTTATCTATCGATTTTTTGTCATAATATTCAAACGGAAACAGATTACGAATCCTTTGCTTTACATTGTCACTCACGTTGGCAGAAATATGTAAGCGTACATCTCCTGATTTTTCAGCCCTAACAGTACAAGTCAGTTTTTCTGTTTTAGCGATTTGGCGGCATTCCCGTTCGAATCGTTCGGGGATCTTGCCCTTATGCTGAGTCATACGGCCATCTTTAAAATGCATTTCAAAAATAGTCAGACCTTTCTTGCCACCAAATATCAGTTTGTAAACGAGAAATATACCAATAGCGACAAAAATGAGTTTGAAAATATCGGCTGTCATAACGTCTCCTATCTTATGTTTATAGAACCAAGATACTCCCGAGTTAGTTGTTTTAACAGTGCGCTAACGCGCAATTTTGAATTGGCAATAAAATGATTCCAGCCTAGACTTAACTGGCTAAGGAAAAGTAACCCCTCAGTTAAGGAAAACGCCATGTACTTATCAAATGCAGATCGTTGGTCATTATTGTGTAAGAAGCAAATCGATGTTATCGAAAAACTTGCTACACATTTCCCCGAGAGAAAAGCACATCTAAGTGAGCTCACTCAAGGGTGGCGCCATGTTCAACATCAAGTTCAAGCAGGTGATAGGCCTATGCCACTCGAGCTCATCAAATAAGCACGATTGAGTCATTTGGAACTAGATAGTTTGTATAAGAACGCAAAGCCACTCAATAATGAGTGGCTTTTTTATATGGCGAATATAAAACTATCATTTATAGGGGTAAAGGATTAAGTGATTGTCTGTTGCATGAAGTCAATAAATTATCTTAACGCTCGATTTGAACGTTTATTGTGCCAGTATTGAGGGTGCTATTGTTATTATTGAGGGAAGTTCGTTGTGTTTTGCTTTGAAACACTTCAAATTTCAGATACAAAAAACAGATACAAAAAAGCCACTCATTGAGTGGCTTCGTTGTTTATATGGTGCCGGCACCAAGAGTCGAACTCGGGACCTGCTGGAATTATCGAGAGTAAGTCAGTTGCGCTTTGTACTGAACACTTCAAATTTCAGATACAAAAAAGCCACTCACTGAGTGGCTTCATTGTTTATATGGTGCCGGCACCAAGAGTCGAACTCGGGACCTACTGATTACAAGTCAGTTGCTCTACCAACTGAGCTATGCCGGCGTAAAGCACAGTAATAAACCCAATCGAATTCATTACCTTAAAATTGGTGCCCGAACCCGGAATCGAACCAGGGACACGAGGATTTTCAATCCTCTGCTCTACCGACTGAGCTATTCGGGCAACTAAACTAAGCGTTAGTTAACTACTTTGAACTAAGTCGTGAAGACCTTGTTCGTTCGAAGTGCGCGTATAATATAGTGCTCGCTTTAGCTGTGCAAGCCCTTTTTAAGTGACTGATTAACTATTAAACAAAATGCGCTTATTTATTTGATTCTTTCGTTTTACCCTTATTTTACCGCTGAAAGTTTCAGCACTTTAACGCCAGTAGGTGTTCCTTTTGGCTGTTTATCCTAACTTCCTCATTTATTTATCTTCTATTTTGGAGAGAAAAATTAAGGTTTAAGCTCATCTGTTGCAAGCAAGTGGCAGTGGGGCGCAGTGGGTATTGTTGAGCTTTGATTGATGGCTGGCTGATATTTATGGGGTGTAACTAAGCGGAGCAACTAAGAGTAAGCGAGTGGCTTCATTGTTTTATATAGTGCCAGCGGCACCAAGAGTCTAACTCGGGACCTACTGATATTATCAAGAGTAAGTCAGTTGCGATTGGCCACAGACTTTGTGAGTTTTTATTCAAATTTCAGATACAAAAAAGCCACTCATTGAGTGGCTTCATTGTTTTATATGGTGCCGGCACCAAGAGTCGAACTCGGGACCTACTAGTATTATCAAGAGTAAGTCAGTTGCGATTGATCACAGACTTTGTTGGTTATTATTCAAATTTCAGTTACAAAAAGCTACTCAATGAGTGGCTTCGTTGCTTTATATGGTGCCGGCACCAAGAGTCGAACTCGGGACCTACTGGTATTATCAAGAGTAAGTCAGTTGCGATTGACCACAGACTTTGTTGGTTATTATTCAAATTTCAGATACAAAAAAACCACTCATTGAGTGGCTTCATTGTTTTATATGGTGCCGGCACCAAGAGTCGAACTCGGGACCTACTGATTACAAGTCAGTTGCTCTACCAACTGAGCTATGCCGGCTTAAATCTTTACTGCAACTTTTACTAAAGAATAATGGTGCCCGAACCCGGAATCGAACCAGGGACACGAGGATTTTCAATCCTCTGCTCTACCGACTGAGCTATTCGGGCAACTAAACTAAGCGTTAGTTAACTACTTTGAACTCGTTGGCTAAGCCGTATCGTTCGAAGTGCGGCTATATTAGCTAGGGTGTTTGACCTCTGCAAGTGCTTTTTCCTGATAAATCACTCGTTCGGCTGTTTAATGCACATCTTGGGTGTTTTTTATCTCTTATTTTGCGAATTCAGCTCAATTTCACTCGTTGGCTGTATTTTTCAAGTCAGAGGGATACTGATGTTTACTATAGCTTTGTGCTCACAGATCATGATTTTTGGCTTACTTTCTAAAATTTAGAAAGATATAAGCGATTTTTACTGATTTTAGTTTTTAAATTTAGATTTATGATAATGAATATTATTTCATGGATAGCATGAAGAAAACGCGAGTACGGAGTCGCAGTATGTTTCGAAATAGTCAGTTTGCTTATGGAATTACCGCCATTGTGACCCATTGGTTGAGTGCGTTCGTCGTGATTGGGTTATTTGCAGTCGGTGTGTGGATGGTGGAGTTAACCTACTACAGTACTTGGTACAAGACTGCGCCGCATCTACATAAAAGTATTGGGATTCTGTTATTGGCTGCGACAATATTTCGTTTGGTATGGCGCTTAGTTAATCCCAAGCTTGTACCTGAGGCGAGTCATAAACCGTGGGAAAAGACGGCCGCACATTTGGCGCATTTTATTATTTATATCTTGCTCTTTGTCATCATGACTGCTGGCATTTTAATCTCAACCGCAGATGGCCGTGGTATCTGGGTGTTTGATTGGTTTGAACTACCAGGATTGGGACTTTTGTTTGAAAACCAAGCTGATATCGCGGGTGATATTCACCAATATGCGGCTTACAGTTTGATCTCGCTGGTCGTTATTCACGCCGTGGGCGCATTAAAACATCACTTTATCGATAAAGACGCCACCCTACTTAGAATGATTAAATTGAAACGAGGATAATACAATGAAAAAGCAACTGTTAAGCGCACTGATTGGTGTATCTCTATTGGCTCCTGTGGCGGCTTCAGCTGCTGACTATGTGATTGATCATGAAGGCGCTCACGCTTCTATTACATTTAAAGTGAATCACTTAGGTTATAGCTATGTGGTGGGGCGTTTTAATGATTTTAGCGGCGATTTTAGCTACGATGCGGCTAAACCAACTGCGATGAAAGTGAATGTCACTGTGAATACATTAAGTGTCGATTCAAACCATGCTGAGCGTGACAAACATATTCGCGGTGAAGATTTCCTTAATACTGGCAAATTCGCTAAAGCGACCTTTGCATCTACTTCGGTGGAAGATAAAGGAAATGGCGATTTAGTGATTAACGGCAACTTAACTTTAAATGGTGTGACTAAACCATTAGCGATCAGGGCCCATGCTGTGGGTGAAGGTCAGGATCCTTGGGGGGGCTACCGTGCCGGTTTTACGGGCACAACCACCTTTGCGATGAAAGATTTCGGTATCAAGATGGATTTAGGTCCAGCATCTAGCCATGTTGAGTTAGATCTAGTGGTTGAAGGCGTGCGTAAGTAACTCTTTATTCTGCCATTAGATAAACAAAAAGCGCCGAAAGGCGCTTTTTTGTAAGCTTTATACTTAGGGCCGACTAACTACCAGAATTAATCTTGGTCTTTTTCTGGTACAAAACCTTCAATTTCAACATCTTTACCTTCAAATAGGAAAGAGGTCATTTGTTCTTCAAGAAATTTACGATCATCAACATTCATCATGTTGAGTTTTTTCTCGTTGATCAGCATGGTTTGCTTTTTTTGCCATAGGCCCCAAGCTTCTTTGCTGATGTTATCAAAAATGCGCTTACCTAAATCACCTGGATACAGTTGAAAGTCTAGGCCGTCGGCTTCTTTATTTAAATATACGCAATTGACTGTACGCGCCATGATTATTCCTTACTGACTGCGGATTGAACGAGTGATCCCAAATTGGCTAGTACGCGCTCGGTGGCGGCGGCGAGTCCCACTTTGGAAGGATGACTTATGTTATACCAGAGAGACTGGTTTTGTTCCATGACAGCGCCCACGCTCTCTTTATTGCCGAGGGCTTTATCGCCGTGAGTTTTATCTAAGTTAAGCATCATGGGCTGAATATCTAAATGAAAGTGGCTAAATGTGTGCCTAAAGCCAGTTAACCATTCGAGTTGCTGCGCATCAAACCCTTGCTCTTCAAGATGAGTTTCAAGGGCGGCTTGGGTAGCGAATTCAGGGAAACACCAGAGTCCGCCCCAAATTCCCGCTGGCGGACGTTTAGCTAAAAAGACTTGGTTGTCTTGCATCATCACTAACATCCACGCCGCTTTGGTTGGTATGGTTTTTTTAGGTTTTTTGCCAGGGAAATCGGTTTGTCTGCCAATCAGTTGAGCTTTGCAATCAATCGCTACAGGGCAAGCGGCACAGTTAGGTTTGCTACGAGTGCAAATACTGGCGCCGATATCCATCATGGCTTGATTATATTTCTGAATATCTTGCTGCGGTGTGAAGGCATCCGTCAGTTGCCAAAGTTGCTCTTCAACCGTCTTTTGCCCTGGCCAACCTGCGATTGCCCCATGTCTTGCTAATACACGTTTTACGTTGCCATCGAGAATGGGGTGATGTTGCCCAAGTGACAATGACAATACTGCGCCTGCCGTCGAGCGGCCGATGCCAGGTAGGGCGAGCACTTGTTCAAAATGTGTTGGAAATAATCCCTGATAATCATCGCGGATTATTTTGGCTGCTTTATGCAGATTACGCGCCCTAGCGTAATAGCCAAGACCGGTCCAATGATGTAATACCTCATCGTCTGGCGCGTTAGCAAGTGCTAACACATCGGGGAAACGCGCCATAAATTTAAGATAATAGGGAATAACAGTCGCAACCTGAGTTTGTTGCAGCATAATTTCAGAAACCCATACGCGATATGGGGTTTTATCTTGCTGCCAAGGGAGGGTTTTACGACCGTGATTGTCGTACCAAGAGACTATACGTGTAGCGAAGGAGGCTGTAGATTTCATCGGCGCAGTGTAGCGGCAGTTATCTTCTTAGACAAGCGTCAAAGATAAGTTGGCAAGGGATCTAAAGCTAAAAATCGCTGCTAAATTCGCACTCTTAAATAATCTTGGTATACTTTCGCCCCATTAGTGCTTGCACTGTATGTTGAACTTTGGATAATGCCCTTCTTTTATGATGGTGTTGTCCACTAGACGAGGCAAAAATGAGCGAAGTCACTACCGCTGAATTTAATGAAGAAGGCAAGTATCTGCGCAAGATCAGAAGCTTTGTCCTGAGAGAAGGTCGCTTAACCAAAGGCCAAGCACACGCTATTGAAAGCCAGTGGCCAACAATGGGTTTAGATTACAGCCCAGTGCCATTGGTACTAAGCGACGTTTTTGGTCGTGAAGCTGATACTGTGCTGGAAATAGGCTTTGGCATGGGCGCCTCTTTAGTACAAATGGCTAAAGATGCACCAGAGCAAAATTTCATTGGTATTGAAGTACATAAACCGGGTGTAGGCTCTTGCCTCAGTGATGCCGCCATTGCTGGTGTGACTAATTTACGTGTGTATCATCACGATGCCATGGAAGTATTAGAACATGCGATTGCTGACGGTTCATTAGCCCGAGTGCAATTGTTCTTCCCAGATCCTTGGCATAAAAAACGTCACCATAAACGCCGCATCGTACAAGCTGAATTTGCCGAACTTATTCGTCGCAAGCTAAAAATTGGCGGTGTGTTCCATATGGCCACTGACTGGGAAGAGTACAGCGAGCATATGTTAGAGGTGATGCAAGCCGCACTGGGTTATCAAAACCAGTCGGCCGATGGCAGTGTTGTGCCGCGTCCTGATCATCGTCCATTGACAAAGTTTGAAGCCCGCGGCCATAGACTGGGTCACGGTGTATGGGATCTGATGTTTGAGCGTATCGCTTAATCACGAACTCAATTTTAGCTAATTTTAAACACAAAAGGGAAAATCACTATGGCAACTAATCGTAGCCGTCGTTTACGTAAGAAAATGCGCGTTGATGAATTCCAAGAGTTAGGTTTCGATATGGCTTGGACTTTTGATGCATCAGTATCTGAAGCCGATATCGATGCAACTGTAGATAAATTCATCGATGAAGTGATCGAAACCCGTAAATTAGGTTTCCATGGCGGCGGCCACATCGAATGGGAAGGCATTATCGCCACTCAAACGATTGGGAAATGTACCGAAGAAGATATTGCTGCAGTTAAGGCATTCTGGGCGACCCAAAAAGTGTCTCAGGTTGAAGTTAGCGAACTGTACGACATTTGGTGGGGTTAATGCCCGAGTTGGCATTACTTGAGGAAGTGGTCGAGAAAGTTCGACCCTTGCTCGGCCAAGGAAAGGTTGCAAATTATATCCCCGCACTGGCCAGCGTTGATGCTGGCAAATTAGGTATTGCCGTCACGACTGTTGACGGTGAAACTTTAGGTGCGGGCGATTACCTTGAGCCGTTTTCGATTCAAAGTATCTCCAAAGTTTTCAGCTTAACCTTAGCGTTAACTTTATATGAAGAAGCCGAAATTTGGAGCCGTGTTGGCAAAGAACCTTCGGGTCATTCATTCAACTCTTTAGTACAAGTCGAGTTAGAACGTGGCAAGCCGCGCAACCCATTTATCAATGCTGGCGCGTTAGTGATTGCGGACTTATTGCAGAGTCGTTTAGGGGCACCTAAACACAGAATGCTTGAGTTAGTCAGGCAACTAAGCCAAAACGATAAAGTGTGTTTCGATAAACAAGTAGCAGATTCAGAATATCAGCATAGTGCGCGCAATGCGGCTATCGCTTATTTGATGAAGTCGTTTGGTAATTTTCAAGGCGATGTTGATACTGTGCTGCGCACCTATTTTCATTATTGCGCCTTGAAGATGAATTGTGCTGACTTGTCTAAGGCCATGTTGTATTTGGCTAATCGCGGTAAAAGTATCACAGGGACTGAGCTTATCTCTCAAGTGCAAACTCGGCAACTTAACGCTCTGTTGGCGACTTCGGGCCTATACGATGGTGCGGGTGAGTTTGCTTATCGTGTTGGTATGCCAGGTAAAAGTGGCGTCGGCGGAGGTATTATTGCCGTGATCCCTGGAGAACTGTCGATTTGTGTATGGTCGCCAGAACTCGATAATAATGGCAACTCACTTGCGGGCACTGCGATGCTTGAGCATCTCAGTCAGCGTCTCGGTCGTTCTATTTTCTAGTCTTATCTCTCGTTTTTATTAGCACTATTAGACTAAATGTTAGCGAATTTCGCTAATGACCTTTTAGTGCTAACTTTTAAAAATTCAACATAATCAAATTGTTATAAAGTTGGCACGTCTCCTGCTATAAGCTATTCAGTAGTTTAGGTTTATCGAATTATTCAGATTAAAGGACGAACAAAAATGAAATTAAATAAGTTATTAACTGGATTTGCATTATCTGGCGTGATTTTAGGAACATCTAGCGTGCAGCTGGCGCAAGCACAAACAGAGCCAAAAATAGATGAACGCTGTGAAGTTTCCTTAAATTATGACGTTATGGTTGAGCCTAAAAAATTAGTCATGAGCGAGAAGGGCACAGAAAAGTATCGCATCGAAGTTGACAAGTTATTTGTGGAAGGTAAGCAAGTTAACTTAACCGACAAGCAGAAAAAATTGGTTACTCAATATGCCGATGAAGTTTCGACTCAAGTGCCAGAAGTGATTGAACTGGTGAATGAGGCAGTATCTCTTGCTTCCAAAGCGGTTGGTATGGCCTTAACACCTTTAATGGGTGATGCCGCTGGTGCAAAATTTGATGAAATGATGGCTGGCGTTCAAAAACGGGTTGATTCAGTGGCTTATAAGAATGGTGATAGCTTCTATTTAGGGGCGACTGAAGACTCGATGCAAAGTACATTTAACGATGAATTCGAGCAGGAAATGGAACAAATTGTCCAGAATTCAATTGGCGCAATTATGATGAACTTAGGTGGCCAAATCATGTCTGGTGGCGGTGAGAATTTTGAAGCCAAGATGGATACCTTCTCCAAAAAAATGGACAATTTAGGCCAAGATATTGAGCAACAAGTTGAGAGCCAATCTAAGGGATTAGAAGCTAAGGCTGACCGTTTGTGCGACCGATTTGAAAATTTGTTAGTGCTTGAAAATCAATTGCGCCAAGAAGTGCCAGAACTAGCACCTTATGTGTTGACACAAAACTCAACCAAGGAACTGCGTGAATAGTTCTTGTAAATAGTTCTTGCGAATCGCCCTTAGTTTTAACTGCAATAACTTCTATCTCCTTGTGCATGAGTCAAACTTGAATGCTACGCCCCTAGTCAATTTATCGACTAGGGGCTTTTTTATTGGCTACGGTTTAATCGTGGCGACAACCCTTATGGCTAAGTTGATGTGGCTTATAGGCTAGGCTTGCAGCGATTTAGTTCGGAATGTTACAGTCTAGAGACGAATATTTGGTATACTCTTAAAATATAATTAAAAGCTGGCATATCAGTCAGATATAACCCCCTACTTTAGTGGACTTTTTCGGTCTAAATCTCTGCGTTATATCATTTTGATGCGAGATATCAATGCTATGGTTATTTTTAAGCGATGATTACGCTAACCATAGCTGCTCACCGAAAGTTAATATCATTGTCGTAAACAGCTTAAGGCGACTTCCATGTTAGAACTGTTAGAACCTATTGCGATTTTTACTCATGTGGCCAGAGCAGGTAGTTTTAGTGCCGCCGCAAGAAGGCTTGGGATCTCTAAGTCTAAGGTCAGTACACAAGTCGCCGATCTTGAACATAGACTTGGTGTTCAATTAATTCAACGTACCACCCGCAGCTTAAGCCTGACTGAAGCAGGGCATTTGCTGTATCTGCAAGGTGAAGAATTGCTACGTGACGCTGAACAAGCGATAGCCAGCGTGCATAACTTAAATGATGCGACCCGCGGCGTGCTTAAAGTGGGAATTTCCCAATCCTTTGGGGTGATGCATATCATTCCTGCGTTGCCATCTTTTATGGCAAAACACCCTGAGCTTGAGCTACAAGTGAGCTTACTGGACCATAAAGTGGATGTCGTGAGCGAAGGCTTAGACTTACTGTTAACTATGTCTGAGCAATTACCGCTTGGCATGGTTGCTAGACCTCTGATGAAGTGCCAATTCCTGTTAGTTGCTTCGCCTGGCTATATTGCTCAACATGGCGAGCCAACTCGACCTGAGCAGTTAGTTGACCACAACTGTTTGGTCTATCAAGGCGAGTGGCACGAGCACAGCATGTGGCAATTTAAGAAGGGTGATGACTACTGTGAAATTGGCGTATCGGGTAATTTCAGGGTGGATAACGCACCAGCATTAAAATCTGCTGCAATCAGTGGTCTTGGGGTTGTGTATCTTGCGAGTTATCTGATGGAAGATGAGATTGCCAAGGGGACATTAGTGCCTTTACTGAAGGATTGGCAATTGACCCACCATCTGCCATTGCAGGCGGTTTATCCCCGTCGTAAGCACTTAGCACCTAAGGTTAGTTCTTTTATCGAATTCATCAAAGATCACATAGGAACGCCACCGTATTGGGATGCTCCCTATGTCGAATTATTCAGTAAACGTCAGTAAAATAGGAAACATTGTTCTCAAAAGCAGTCTTATGTGGTTTTAAATTGGGCAGGTACTTTTCTGGTCATTTAAAATCAATACTTTAGGTTGAGTTAATGAGTACATTTGTTGATGGTTTTTTAGGGGTTACTAAAGCACTTTTTTATAACATCCTTGAACTCTGTTCTTAATTGAATACAATGGTAACAGTTGATTCGGAATGATCTGAGTCCTATACGTTTATTGGAAATGACCCCTTTCAATTTTTGTATACAGGTCGGCGTTAATGCAGTTTTGGATCACAGCCAACAGAAGTTTGAGAACTAAAACAATGTTGGCTCTTTAAACCATCATCCTAGTTTTTGGTTTACCTCAGCCTTATCGCTGAGGTAATTTTTTTATTGATGGTTTGCAGCCTTGAACACAAGTTTTGTCTCCCTGTACCCTAAAGTCGCAACTGTGTGTTAAATGATGTGAAGGCAAGTGCTAAAGCATATATTAATGCAACAAATATAGTGACCCACAGTGAGAAGGGTTCTGTTATCTAACGGGATAATGGTACCAATAAAAAAGCCACTTTCGAGTGGCTTTTTTATTGGGCGCAGCTTAAGACTTTCACTTATGTCGCTTTAGTCGTGAAGCAAGTTAACAGTGCTTCACGGCTAAGCATTAAGGCATTAGGCCTGCTTCTTACTGGCTATCCAGAGATCGACTTGTTGCTCTAACACATCCAGTGGTAATGCGCCGTTAGCAAGTACTAGCGTATGGAAGTCGCGGATATCAAATTGACTGCCAAGTTGTTGCTCTGCTTTATGTCTTAGCTCTAGTAGTTTAATCATACCTACTTTATAGGCTGTCGCTTGCGATGGCATAACGATATGGCGTTCAACCATTTTCACCGCATCTGATTTAGCATTTGGCGTATTGTCCACGTAATAGGTTATGCCTTGCTCGCGGGTCCACTTTTTAGCGTGGATACCAGTATCAACGACTAAGCGACAGGCACGCCACAACTCCATTGCTAGGCGACCAAAGTCAGAATAGGGATCGGCGTAGAGTCCCATTTCTTTCGGGAAAGATTCGCTATATAAACCCCAGCCCTCGATATACGCGGTATAGCCACCAAATTTGCGGAACTTAGGAATATTTTGCAGTTCTTGGGAAATGGCTATCTGCATGTGATGACCCGGAATACCTTCGTGGTAGGCCAGTGCCTCCATTTGGTATTTCGGCATGGCTTTCATGTCATATAGGTTTGCATAGTAGCTACCTGGACGAGAACCATCCGGTGCCGGTTGTTCATAGAAGGCTTTACCCGCGGATTTTTCCCTAAAGGCTTCAACCTGCTTCACTACCATGGTGGCCTTAGGTTTTACTTTGAACACTTCATCCAAGCGCGACTTCATATTGTCGATGAACTTAGTCGCCTCAGCTAAATAGGCGGCTTTACCTTCGGCGGTATTGGGGTAGTAGAACTGGGGATCATCACGCATAAAGCTAAAGAATTGCTGCAAATCGCCTTTAAAATTGACCTTCTTCATGATGGCACGCATTTCATTGTGAATACGTTCCACCTCAGAAAGTCCTAAGTCATGGATTTGATCGGCGCTCATGTTTGTCGTGGTCGTTCGTGTCAAGGCATTATTGTAATAGGCGGGGCCGTTAGGGAGTTTCCACGCACCATCGCGGTCATCAGCTTTGGCTGCTAAGGTTTTTATGTAACTGATGAGCTTGTTATAGGCGGGTTCAACTTGAGTAATGAGTGCTTGCTCAGCATGTTTAAGCAGTGCTTGCTTCTCTGTCTCTTGAATCGCTAATGGGTTCACTTTACGGCGAAAATCTGCGAGTAGCGCGCTGTCGTCACCCTTATCAAAAGGCGCACCTTTGATGATGTTTTGGCTGTCTGAAATCACATAGGCGAATACAAACTTAGGCGCGATAATGCCTTTATCTGCGCGAACTTCTAATACTGTCTGTAATTGACTTAAACGTTTGGGCACGCCATTCAAGCGGCTGATATAGGCCTTGGCATCGCTGACATCTGTGATTTGATGTTGGTTAATTAAGAAGGAGGCGATCATAGAGTGGCCACCATACATCTGATTCACAGGGTAATTATGATAGCGCCATTGGTCATCTTCGATGTCATTTTGCAGATTTTGCTTCAGTAACGTGAGGCTAAGATGAGTTTGTGGATCGAGTTTGGTCGCATCAATCTGATTGACCCGCGCCAGTTGTTTTTTTGTGCGATCTAGGGTTTTATCATCGGCGGCATCACCTAGTTCATCCCATTTATCATAGTCTTGCTTGATCCCCATATAGGTCTGCGAAATGGGACTCGCCATGATGTTTTCCATGAAGATGGTTTCGAACAACGCATTGGCTTTGTCTGATTCGGTTTGCACTACTGCATTCATAGGTTCACTTGCACTGTGTAAGGCTGGCGAGCTTGATGCTGCATACGCGGGAATGGTCAGCAGGGCTGAAAGGGTTAGTGCGACTAAGCTGATTTTAGTTTTTATTGGCATGATCAGGCTTCCTAGATTGAGTTGCATCAATTCTAAAGAAGCTGGACAAGAATGTATGGATATTAATGTTAGAAAATGTGTTAGCAGTAATAGTATTAAACTGCACTATTTAAAGCTAACACATTATTTATAGAGCTATTTTAACGGCAGACTTAACAGAATTGTGTCAGTAAATCATTAACAAACATATGACCTTTACTGGTTAATTGCCAATGTTCAGCGGATTCTGTCAGTAAACCGCGCTGTTTGGCTTTTTCCATTCCTTCGGTCAATGTGTCTCTGTGCTGTCCGGTACGCAGTTCAAATTCTTGCTTAGGGATAGGTGTCATCAGACGTAGGCGATTCATTAAATATTCGAGCGCGCGGTCTTCCTCTGCAACTTCAATCGATTCGAAGGTGTAGTTGTGGGCACTCAGATATCCCTTGGGATGTTTAATTTTTACCGTGCGTATGATGCGGTTTTCTTCAGGCAGCGTCACTTTGCCGTGGGCGCCACAGCCTATGCCTAGATAATCCCCAAACTGCCAGTAGTTGAGATTGTGCCTACATTGGTAACCGAGTTTTGCATAGGCAGATATTTCGTATTGCTCATACCCTAATGCGGCCAACTTTTGTTGACCTTGCTCATAGATATGCCAGAGTGCTTCGTCATCGGGCAGCTGTGGCGGTTTTGAGTGGAATAGGGTGTTGGGCTCAATCGTTAACTGGTACCAAGATAGGTGTGGCGGGTTAAGCGCCGCAGCCGTGTCGATATCGGCCATAGCTTCAGCAAAGCTTTGATTGGGCAATCCATGCATTAAATCGAGGTTAAAACTCAAGTATCCCGCTTGGCTGGCTTTTTGAGCGGCGACTTGTGCCTCGTTTTGATCGTGAATACGTCCGAGTAAGTTGAGTTTATCCTTAGAAAAGCTTTGCACCCCGATAGATAAACGAGTGACGCCCGCTGCACGATAGGCACTAAAGTCATCGTGCTCTAAAGTACCAGGATTGGCTTCCATAGTGATTTCGATATTGTCACTAAAGGGAATTAGCGCATTGGCACCATCGAGTATGCGTTTGATTTGTTTAGCATCGAATAAGGATGGCGTGCCGCCACCGATAAAGATGGTATGGATCTGCCGCCCTTGGGCGAGATGTAAATCTTGGCGTAAGTCTTCCAATAGCGCATCAACATAAGCCTCTTGTGGCAGTTCGCCATTTTGGCCATGGGAATTAAAGTCACAATAGGGACACTTTTGTACGCACCAGGGAATATGGATATACAGACTGAGTGGTGGCAGTTCGAGCTTTATCGCAGTAGTCACGGCAGTTGACGACATTATTGTGCATTCCCGCCTGTTAATACGCCTTGGGCTTGCATGGCGGCGATGAGTTGCACTAGAGCTTTACCACGATGACTTAAGGCATTTTTCTCGTTGCTGCTCAGCTCTGCCGCGCTACATTGATAATTTTCAGGGATAAAAATCGGATCGTAACCATGGCCATTAGCGCCGCGTTGGCTAAAGTCGATTTGGCCTTCCCATGAGGCTTGGCAAATAATCGGGGTAGGGTCTTTCGCATGGCGCATATATACCAGTACGCATTGGAATCTTGCCCCGCGAGGTGCTGGCTGGTCTTTTAACGTCTCAAGTAGTTTCAATACGTTGTCTTGATCTTTGGCATTTTCGCCCGCGTAACGTGCTGAATAAATGCCTGGAGCGCCTTGGAGTAAATCCACTTCTAAACCCGAATCATCGGCAATGGCCGCAAGTCCGGTGATTTCGGCGGCATGCCTTGCTTTGATAATGGCATTCTCTACAAAAGTGGTACCCGTTTCTGCTACTTCGCTGACATTAAACTGGCTCTGCGGCAGTACAGTGACACCGTAGCTTGCGAGCATTTGATCGAATTCGGCGAGTTTGCCTTTATTACCGCTGGCGAGGACGATTTGTTGCATGGAATACCTATCATAAATGGGGCGACGTGCGTTGGCACTATGATACCCAAGCTCAATAGTAAAGGACAGGGAAAGGGGTTGGCGCTACAGGAAAGCAACGCCAACAAAGGTATAAAATAGGTTTATTCAACGTAGAATTTTTGCTTGAACTGTAAGTTCGTGTTCAGTTGATTGGCATATTTAATTGCGATATTGAAGTTGATTTCCTGATCATCGCGGTAGGGCACTTCGGCAATGTAATAAATCGCATCACCTTCGCGGATCTCTTTAAACGTTAGATTGATTCGCGCATCTAACAAATTATTAGCAACTCCAGTAATTTCAACGGGTACTGCGGGCTTATTCGCTTCGCTAATATCTAATACGGCAATATTGATGATGCCAGTGTAGTTACTGCGCTTAATGCCATAGGATTTGGCTATGCTAGGCGTTAAAAATGTACTGCCAAGTGCCATGTAATGAATATCAAAATTGCCGACAGTTTCTTTTTGCTCGGCATTTGCAACACCGCAAAGGCTGGCCGTGAGGGCTAATACAGCGAGAAGATTACGGAACATGATGGGATACCTCATATTAGGGAATGTTGGATTATAGGGCCGCTGTGACTATTTTTTCTAATAAATTAATAGCATTCAAAGGATTAATTCGTTTTCAGTTGTACGATTCTTTAACTGAGTGACCTTTCAACTGAATTACCTTTCACTATCTTGCCCCATCAGTTCAGTAATGACACTTGGGATGATCTTAGGGTCAATAATGCGGATTTGTTTATGTCGGCCAAGTTCACCTTTTAATATGTGAATATCGCTCTTTGGCACTTTAAAAGCTTTTGCTAAGTACTTGCTTAAATGGGCATTCGCTTTGCCATCTATCGGGGGCGCAGTGATGGCTACTTTTAGCTCATCACCGTGCAACCCTACAATTTGATCTCGGCTAGCCTTAGGCTGAATGTAGAGATTGAGCAGCAGGTCACCCTGCTGCAAAGTCACTGCACTCATTAGATCACTGCCCAATAAGGGATATATTGAGCAAGTAACATATTGAGGAAATTCATACCAATAATGACCAGCATTACGGATAAATCTAAACCACCAATTGGCGGTATGATACGACGTATTGGCGCTAATACGGGTTCAGTTAACTGACCCATAATCATTACAATTGGATTATAGCCTTGGTTAAACCAGCTTAAGATTGCGCGTATTAATAGCATCCAAAATAGCAGCACCCCTGCTTTTTTGACCACAGATACAATGGCAAACAGCAAAAATAACAGTATGTCTATGCCACCGCCCGCAATGAGGCTAATTAGTAGCAGCTTGGCTATCACAACCAATAATGCGAGGACGAAAGATGCGGTATCAAATCGCCCTAAGGAAGGCAAAATACGGCGCATTGGTGCGATGAGCGGGTGAGTTGCTTTAACAATAAATTGGCTAAAAGGATTGTAAAAATCTGCCCTTGCCAGTTGTAACCAAATCCGCAAAATCACCACCATCAAATAGAGATCGAATAGAGTGGTGATTAAAAAGGTAAATGCATTCATCGAGATTTCTACCTATTAAAGTTCGATATAAAAACGTGTTAGTGGATCAAAATGTTTTAGCCATTTCTTCTGCACGATTAATACAGTTTTCCATGGCTTTTTTTACTAAGCCGCGCATATCCGCAGCTTCAAATGTCGCCAGCGCTTGTGCGGTGGTGCCACCCTTTGAAGTAACATTCTCCCTTAAATTACCTAAGGTCAGTTGTGGGTTTTGCTTTGCCATCATAGCAGCGCCAAGCGCAGCTTGCTGCACTAAACTTCTGGCTTTTGTTTCATCCATTCCCATTTCTTTGCCTGCATCTATCATAGACTCCATTAGCAAAAAGAAATAAGCCGGTGAACTGCCCGATAGTGCAATCACTTGATCTAAATCTGACTCTTCATTTACCCACACTATTTCGCCGCCGCTTGACATCAAACGATCGCAAATGGCTTTCTGATCGGTAGTAATGCTTTGAGGCGCATAGAGGCCAGTCATACCCACACTAATTTGCATCGGCGTATTTGGCATGGCGCGGATAAGTTTGATGTCTTGTGCCAGATAGTCGGTATATCGCTTTGCTTTAATGCCCGCAGCGATAGTGATGACTAACTTATTCGACAGCTCGACTGTCTGTAATGCTTCACAAACTTGTTGCATCAATTGTGGTTTTACCGAAAGTACTATGACATCGGCAGCTTGCGCCGCGGCTAAATTATCCTGAGAAATCAAAATTCCAAAATCGTCTTTTAGTGCATCGAGTTTACCTTGGCTGGGATTAGTCGCTTGGATGAGTTGAGCTGGATAGCCGCTATTGACTAAGCCACTGATGATGCTGCGCGTCATATTGCCGGCACCGATAAAGCAGATTTTCTGTTGATCCATTTGATTCTCTTCAGTGTATTAACCGTTAACTTGTAACATCTTCACCTTAAATTAAGATGATAAAACGGTTAGTCATTTGAATGACTGAGCCTAATTATCGACTCTCGCTAATTGCTCTTAAATCGTTAATGTTCGGTGTTCTTGAATACAGTATTTGGGCATAAAGTGCTAAAAACAAGGTTAAACTGACCTCTAACTAAATGCCTAACGTGATTTTACACAGCGTAATTGCGCTCACCAAAAATGGCACTGCCAATACGCACCATAGTTGAACCGCAGCTAATCGCTGTATCTAGGTCATTACTCATCCCCATTGAAAGCGTATCTACAGTGGGATAATGCGATTTAAGTTCTTGAAATAGATTGTTTAACATGGAAAACTCTTTAAGCTGTAACTCTGTATCCGCGGTTGCCGTTGGAATTGCCATTAGGCCCCTCAGTGCTAAGTTAGGTAGCTGAGCTATCAGTTCGGCCAGTGGCAGCATTTGAGCCGCATCTATGCCAGATTTTGTGTCTTCAGCACTGATATTAATTTGAATACAGACGTTTAATGGCGTCAATTCGGCCGGACGTTGCTCATTGAGACGTAGGGCAATTTTGTCGCGTGAGAGGGTATGCATCCAATCGAAATGCTGGGCGACTATGCTGGTTTTATTGGATTGGAGTGGGCCGATAAAATGCCATTCTATGTCCGGGAAATCCCCCTTGAGCGCAGTAATTTTTTCAGCGCCTTCTTGGACATAGTTTTCGCCAAAGCAACGCTGACCCGCTTGGTAGGCTGCTATAATGTCTTCAATAGGTTTAGTCTTGCTGACGGCAAGTAAGCGAATACTGCTGGGGTGGCGGGCACATTTTTGCGCTGCTTGTGTGATCCTGCGCTGGGCGATTGCGAGTCTGTCTGCTATTGTTGTCATGATGTAATTATCTAGTTGCAAGGATATCCCAAACGATGGAAATCACTGAGTTATTGGCATTTAGTGTAAAACACAAAGCCTCGGATCTACACCTTTCTGCAGGGATATCTCCCATGATCCGTGTTGACGGTGAAGTGAGAAAAATTAACCTGCCTGCGCTCGATCATCAAGGTGTACACAGTTTAGTGTACGACATAATGAATGATAAGCAGCGCAAGGACTACGAAGAACATTTAGAAATCGATTTCTCGTTCGAAGTCCCTAATCTTGCACGCTTTCGTGTTAACGCATTCAATCAATCCCGTGGTGCAGCGGCTGTGTTTCGTACCATTCCAAGTGACATTTTGTCACTTGAGCAATTAGGTGCGCCGGAAATTTTAAAAAAAATTGCCAGTTTCCCTCGCGGATTAGTCCTAGTGACTGGACCTACGGGGTCGGGTAAGAGTACCACACTTGCCGCCATGGTGGATTACGTGAATGAAAATCGACATGATCATATCTTAACCATTGAAGATCCTATCGAATTCGTTCACCAAAATAAGCAATGTTTGATTAACCAACGTGAAGTTCATCGCCATACCCACAGCTTTAATGCGGCGCTTAGAAGCGCACTACGTGAAGACCCAGACGTGATTTTAGTCGGTGAGATGCGTGACCTTGAGACCATTCGTTTGGCGATGACCGCCGCTGAAACAGGCCACTTAGTGTTTGGTACCTTGCATACTACTTCTGCCGCGAAAACGATTGACCGTGTGGTCGACGTATTCCCCGCCGGTGAAAAAGACATGGTGCGCACTATGTTGTCTGAATCGCTGCAAGCGGTTATTTCGCAAACCCTGATTAAAAAGGTGGGAGGAGGCCGTGTCGCCGCCCATGAAATCATGATGGGCACGCCTGCTATCCGCAATTTAATTCGTGAAGACAAAGTGGCGCAGATGTATTCGGCAATTCAAACAGGTATGGCCCATGGAATGCAGACCTTAGAGCAATGTTTACAGAACTTAGTCAATCGCGGTCTTATCACCCGTGAAGATGCAATGGCGAAGAGTTCGAATAAACAAGCGACATTTTAAGGATTTATGATGGATGTTCGTCCGTTTTTAAAAGTGATAGTGGAACGCAAAGCCTCCGACTTGTTCATCACAGCGGGTTTTCCGCCGAGTGCCAAGATTGACGGTGAATTGCGTCCCTTGGCAGAAAGTGCGTTTACACCAGCACAATCACTGGATTTTGTTGAGTCGTTAATGACAGAGGCGCAGAAGCAAGAGTTTCATTCCACTCGTGAGTGTAACTTCGCTTTTGCGGCAAAGGATTTAGGTCGTTTTCGGGTGAGCGCTTTTTGGCAGCGTGAATCGCCTGGCTGCGTGATGCGCCGTATTGAGACTAAAATCCCTGATGTCGATGATTTAAAATTGCCGCCTATTCTAAAAGATCTGGTGATGAGCAAACGTGGCCTCATCATTATGGTAGGCGGAACGGGAACGGGTAAGTCAACGTCCTTGGCGGCCTTGGTGGGTTATCGCAATGGTCATGCCCGTGGGCATATTTTGACTATTGAAGATCCGGTTGAATTCGTTCACGACCACAGAAAAAGCATAATCACTCAGCGTGAAGTGGGCATAGATACTGAATCTTTCGATGCGGCGCTAAAAAGCTCCCTTCGCCAAGCTCCCGATGTGATCTTGATTGGTGAAATTCGTACCCAAGAGACGATGGAGTTTGCGCTGTCATTTGCAGAAACGGGTCACCTTTGTATGGCAACCTTGCATGCCAACAACGCCAACCAAGCGTTAGACCGGATTATGCATCTCGTGCCTGAGAGTAAGCATCAACAGTTGTTGTTCGATTTATCATTGAATTTACGCGGTATTGTGGCGCAGCAATTGATACCGAAAGTCGATGGCACAGGGCGTCGCGCCGCGATTGAAGTATTGATTAACACCCCAAGGGTGGCGAGTTTAATTGCGAAGAACGAGCTGCATTTGCTCAAAGAAACCATGGCAAAATCCAACGAGCAGGGCATGCAGACGTTCGATCAGGCCTTGCTGAAACTTTATGTCGATGGCGAGATTAGTTACGCCGATGCGCTGCACCATGCTGATTCACCGAACGATTTACGTTTGATGATTAAATTACAGAATAAAGAATCCACGGGCTCAGGCTTTATGGAAGGTGTCACCTTAGACATGGACTAACACGAGAGCCAGATTCTGGATTAAGCAGCTCTTTATGGGCTGCTTTTTGTTTGTGTATTAGATTTTCGTTCAGCTCAATCGGTTCTACTTCATCGCTATGTTGCCATTATCCATAGCTTTTATTTTTTAATTCAATATGATCTTTACCTAGTACGTTTACGTAATGTACAGGTAAAGGAGAAAGCAATGAAAAAATTACCTATGATATTCGCTATGACAGCGAGCTTGATGAGTGTTGGCGCTATGGCGGCCACTTGTCCCGAGTATCTGAACCTTGAAGTACGAAAATTACATTCTGAAGAGACGGTTAATCTGTGTGAATTGACTCAGGGAAAACCAGTCTTGATTGTCAACACGGCCAGTAACTGTGGTTACACCCCGCAGTTTAAAGCGCTCGAAACATTGCATGAAAACTACAAAGATAAAGGCTTAGTGGTCATTGGTTTCCCATCGGATGATTTTTTCCAAGAAGAAAATGATGAGAAAGATACGGCTAAAGTGTGTTACATCAATTACGGTGTCACCTTTACTATGCTGTCGACATCGCCAGTACGTGGTAGTGACGCTAATAGTGTCTTCAAATACTTAGCCGAAAAAACCGGTGCGCCTAAGTGGAATTTTTATAAGTATGTCGTCAGCGGTGATGGTGCGGTTGTGCAACAGTTCAATTCTAAAGTGAAGCCAGATAGTGAAGAGCTTAAGCAAGCGATAGAATCTGTACTTTAATCTTACGAATATTTATTAATTAAGAGGCTGTTTTGGCTAAATTTTCAGGCTTATCCAAAGAAGTTGGACACGGGCAGCGCGGCAAAGTAGGCGTGTTGTTGTTGAATTTAGGTACTCCAGATGCACCCACAGCATCTGCTGTTAGACGTTATCTTGCAGAGTTTTTAGCAGATCCCCGAGTCGTCGAGATCCCTAAATTAGTGTGGATGATGATTTTACACGGGATCATTTTGCGGGTACGCCCTGCAAAATCGGCGGCGTTATACCAGAAGGTATGGACAGCGGCAGGTTCACCGTTAATGGACATTAGTTTGCGTCAAACGGCGAAGTTAGCGGATAAACTTAAAGCCGATAACTATGATGTTTCTGTCCATTTAGCAATGCGTTATGGCTGTCCATCGGTCGCCAGTACATTGCAAACTATGCATCAAAATGGCATAGATAAAATTGTGGTGTTACCTCTGTATCCCCAATATGCGGCGCCAACCACAGGTTCTGCATTTGATGCTATTGCGGCTGAGTTGTCCAAGTGGCGCTATATTCCAGCACTGCATTTTATTAATACTTATCATGACAATGCTGACTTTATTAACGCGTTAGCTAATTCGATCACGGCTGATTTTGAAGCCCATGGTAAACCGCAAAAATTGGTGTTGTCTTACCATGGTATGCCTGAGCGTAATTTGCATTTAGGCGATCCGTATTACTGCTTCTGCATGAAAACGACTCGACTGGTTACCGAAAAGCTTGGGTTAGGTAAAGATGAGTTTGTGATGACATTTCAATCGCGTTTCGGTAAAGCCAAATGGCTACAACCTTATACCGATGCGACTTTGAAAGCGTTGCCGCAACAAGGCGTGCGTGATATTGCTATCGTCTGCCCAGCTTTTAGCGCCGATTGTTTAGAAACGCTGGAAGAAATTGTTGGTGAGAATGGTCATCTCTTTGCTGAGGCGGGCGGGGAGAAGTTCCGTTACATCGCTGCATTAAATGACGATGATGCGCACATTACTATGATGGCCAACTTAGTGAAGCCACATTTTTGATCCGGTAATTTATCGGGTTAAACATCAAACTAAAAGGATAAGGCAACTTATCCTTTTCTTTTTTTTGTAGTTTTATTTATTGTGGCATTACTTGCTGAAGTTATTTTCGAAGTAGCTTTCGATGATAAGGACTGCAGACACCGCATCGACTTGACCTTTGGTCAGTGCCTTAAACCCGCCCAATTCGAATAATCTTGCCTTAGCATCAGTGGTAGTTAATCGCTCATCTTGAGTGGCTATTTTGACTTTGAACTTAGCATTGATGCGATTAGCAAATTTACGCGCCCTGTGGGTCATATCTTGCTCTGTGCCATCCATGTTTAAGGGCAGGCCAACGACGACTAAGTCGGGTTGCCACTCCTTGATTAAGTCGCCTATCTGATCCCAATTTGGGATCCCATCGACGGCTTTAATTGACAACAATGGCGTGGCGCTAGCGGTGATTTCTTGGCCTATAGCGACACCAATGCTCTTAGTGCCAAAATCAAAGCCTAATACGGTTTTCGAATTCATAGTGTGCTGACTTATATTAATAAATAGACTTAAGCGTGACCTGCTTGAGCTGAAACTTGCCAAGCATCAAATCCGAGAGCACGACTGGCCTGTGGCCAACGGTCTTCGTGTTTAATGTCAAACAAGAGCGCATTCGTTGCTGGAATTGTGAGCCAAGAATTATCGGCAAGCTCTTGTTCGAGCTGATCTTTACTCCACCCTGCATAACCTAAGGCGACGAGGAACTTCTCGGGCGATCTGTTGCTTCCAATAGCGGTTAACACATCACGTGAAGTGGTTAGCATTAAACCACAACCCAGATCTGTGCTATTGGCCCAATAGGGCTGAGAGGTATGCAGCACAAAGCCGCGATCTTGGGAGACGGGGCCGCCCATCATGACATTGGTATTAGGCACTAAATCCGCGGAGACTTGCTCTGCTGGCAAATCCATTTGTTCTAATAGCGAATTAACTTCGATACCGAGCGGTTTATTGATCACCAGTCCCATGGCGCCTTTGGTATCATGTTCACAGATATAAATGACTGAGCGTTCAAAAAACGTACCGTGTAGTGAGGGCATGGCAATTAAGAAATGGTTCTGCAAACTCTCCATTAAACTACTCCGTTTGATGTGGCTAAGTTGATCTAGCTTGCTGTTATATTGCTAAGTCGGGCGAGATTAACCGCCAGCTAATTTAACTTTGTAGTTTTGTTTCTCAAGTAATAGCTTTAATTGTTCGCGGTTGTCCGTTTGGACCTCAATAGTGAAATCTTTAACCGTACCACCACAACCACATTGTTTCTTAAGGGTTTGAGCCATTGCTTTTAACGCTGCTTCATCAAGACCTAACCCAGAGATAATCGAAACGCCTTTACCTTTGCGGCCTTTACTGTCTCTATGGATCCTGACTATGCCATCGGATTCCGGAATCGCTTTAGTGGCGGGCTCTGCATTTATACGGCCTTTGTCGGTACTGTACACTAAGGATACATTAGGATCTGCTTTCATTGGTTTCATTCATTGATATTAGAAGGTGATTTATACCGGCTCAGTTTATCAAATTTGCAGAGGTTCTGGGAGGTAAAAAAAGACCACTTGAGGATTCTCCTTAAGTGGCCAATACAAAATGCTAACTCTTTGCAGGGAAGTAAGCATATTTTTGAAAAGTAAGCTTAAAGCTCAGGATTAATTCATTCGCATGAATACCATGGCTATCAGCGCCACAGCGGTGAGTAATGCACTGGGCATAATAAATTTATGTAACTTAGGTAATGCAATTAAGCAGGCTGTTGTAACAAAACCAAATGCGGCGACTGTGGCATAGTTAGTGCCATTAGCAATGGTATCAATAACCAACCAGCCAAGGACTAGGAGGGGTAATATCAGTAAACTGGTAGGCAAATGACGTTTAATTTTGGCGTTATTCGCCTCAAGAGAAATTTTTTCTGGTGCAAGGAAAAAAATGGCAGATGCAACCATAAACGCGCTAATAAACCAGTACATTTCAACACCTCCCTCAAATATTAATTGATAATCATTATCATCTTTGGTTTTGCTGAAGTCAAGCTGAATGAGATGCCGCTTTTTAATCAATTGAGTTGTAGATTAGGCTATTGCTCTGTAAGCTAAATTCATATCTCTGATACTTGTCTTTGTTTGGGTCGAACATCTGAGGAAATTAAGATGAAAAATATTTTTGTAGCATTAGCTGTGTTGGCAGTCAGTGCCTGTAGTTCGATGAAGTCAGGTTGGGATTTTGATCCTAGCGCCAATTTTACCCAATATAAAACCTATGCTTGGGTTGCTCAGAAAACGGATTCTGCCGGATATCATCTAGATGGCTTGATGGACCAACGGGTCAGAGAAGCGATGAATAGCCAGTTAGCGAGTAAGGGGATGACATTAGTTGATGCAAAAGATGCTGATGTACTTGTTAATTATCTGACCAAAGTTGATAAGAAGATTAATGTTGATACCTTCAATAGTAATTTTGGCTACAACCCATACTATGGTCCAGGATGGGGTTGGGGCGGCAATATGCAGACCCAAACCACAGTAAGAGAATATGAAGTCGGCACCCTGATTATTGATTTGGTTGATAATAAAACCACTAAACTGATCTGGCGTGGTTCTGTTGCCGATACCATTCGCGACAAAAATACCCCAGAAGAAAGAGTACAGATCATCAATCAAGCAGTGGGCAGTGTAATGGCAAATTATCCACCTAAGCCTGACACTAAGTAGTTCTGATTCAGTTTGAATGAACATTAAGCGGCCTAAGGGCCGCTTTTTTGTGGTTGATTTTTATGCTTTTTGTCTACGGTATTAGATGATCTGCAGTTATTTATCATCTGATTGGATTTACGTTATTAATACTTATTAAAAATTCTATTTTCATAGATGACAATGTGAAAGTAACATTTTTATAACTGACTATTTTGTATAATATTTATCCTATAACATTAATAATGTAATAGGAGTCTGCATCAGATTATTAATAAGATGATGAATTAATTTTTCTAATGATGAATTCAAAATAAAATCATTATAGAACTGAGAGGTTATCAGGCAGAATCAATTCTTTGAGTTGTTGGTAGTAGCAAAGATGCATGAGACGCAGATTATTGGATTACTTTGGCTGATTGGGATTATTGCCGAGGCGATGACGGGCGCTCTGGCGGCTGGCCGCAAGCAGATGGATTTGTTTGGTGTGGTGATCATTGGCTGCGCAACGGCAATTGGTGGCGGCACACTAAGGGATATGATGCTCGGAAATTACCCCTTAATTTGGGTTGAGCATGTGCATTACCTTATTGCGATTGCATTCGCTTCTTTGCTCACTGTCGCTATCGCCCCTGTGATGCGTTATCTGTCTAAGTTATTTTTGGCTATTGATGCCTTAGGCTTAGCAGTATTCTCCATCGTGGGCGCACAAAAGACGCTAATGCTAGGATTTAGCCCAACAATAGCCGTAGTCATGGGATTGGTCACTGGTGTCTTTGGTGGCGTTATCCGCGATATTCTGTGTAACCAAGTGCCTTTGATTTTTAAAAAAGAACTCTATGCGGTGATTTCACTACTGACGGCAGGCTTGTATATCGTCTTAAAAGCTTATCAGTTAACGGAATGGATTAATTTGGTTATTTGTTTAAGCGTTGGTTTTAGCTTACGGATGTTGGCGCTGCGATATCATTGGTCTATGCCGACCTTTGACTACCAATCCAGTGGCGATCAACATACACATTAAATCGTAAAACCAAATCGTAGAAATAGAATCGTTAAACAAAAGGGCAGCTAAGGCTGCCCTGTTTTTAGCGGTAAATTACTGCTGGGCTTGAAGGGTTTTCAGCGCTTCAAGTGCGGCATCATAGTTAGGATGCTCTGTGATGTTTGGCACTAACTCTTGGTATTGGAGCTTACCTTCTGCATCTATGATGAAAATGGCTCTAGCCAGCAAGCCATAATCTTGAATTAACAAACCATACTTTTCACCAAAATCACGCCACACGCTATCTGATAGCACTTTGATTTTATCTACGTTTTCCACTTTACAGAAACGCTTCTGTGCGAAGGGTAAATCGGTACTGATCGTTAGCATGATGACGTCATCGGAAAAATGGCCAACTTCGCTGTTGAAGCGCTTCGTCTGCAGTGCGCAAACACCTGTATCTAGGCTTGGCACGGTACTTATCAGTACCGTTTTACCCTTAAAATCACTTAGCATCACTGGCGTGAAATGCTCATCAACGACTTTAAAACCCGGCGCCATTTGCGACAATTTTGGTCTTTTCCCTTCTAAGGTGACTGTTTTTTCACCCATTAAAACCTGTGTTTTCTCACTGGCGAGTGTATTGGGGCTCATCAGAACTAGGCTATAAATACAGCTTGCGGCTAAAAATGAAACATATTTTTGCATTGGATTTCCTCACACATGAATATCTGTGCCTTCGCTAATATCTGTCCATTAAGGTACGCTAAAATGATGCGTAGAACCATAAAAAAAGGCCGGTAATTACCGACCTTTTTTATCCACTAATTGTTATTTGCTTAGCGGTAATTCTTTGACATGGATATCCATTTGTGGGAATGGAATGCCTATATCTGCAGCGTCTAATGCATTTTTTATTTGCTCAAGCAGTTGGAAACGTGCAGTCCAATAATCAGATGTTTTTACCCAAGGACGAACCACGAAATTGATTGAAGAGCTAGCCAATTCAGAAAGTCCAACTGTATATGCTGGATCTTTTAACACATACTGGTTGTTATTTAAAATATCGGTCAATACTTTTTTAGTGAGTGCGATATCGGCGGAATAAGATACGCCGATCACTAAATCGATACGACGACTATCCATTGCTGAGTAGTTAGTGATAGTGCCATTCATGATAGATGAGTTTGGCGCTACGATAACTTTATTATCAGGAGTGCGAAGCTTGGTTGAGAATATGGTTATTTCATCAACAGTGCCTGCGATACCTGCAGCTTCAATATAGTCACCTACGCGGCAAGGGCGGAATAACACCATTAATACACCCGATGCAAAATTAGACAGAGAACCTTGTAGCGCTAAGCCTATTGCTAAACCTGCAGCACCGATAACGGCTACCAGTGATGCGGTTTGTACACCAATTTGGCCTAACGTGGCAATAACCGCGAAAACAAATACCACTGCCCAAGCGAGATTTGCGACAAATGAAACGACTGTCGGATCAACTTTACGGCTGTTAAGTAATTTACGAACAAGCTTCTGTGCTACGCCCGCAAAGTATTTACCAACAAAGAAGATGATAATGGCGAATAATGTTTTTAAGCCATAAGTCACAATCAGATCTGGTGCTTGCTTTAATAAACCTTCGAGGTTTTCCATTGAATAACTCCCTAAATATACGCTAACAAAAACTATTTATTATTGACGATAAATTCTACTCGTCGATTTAAACTGCGCCCTTCGCTAGAACGGTTGTCCGCTACAGGTTCAGATATACCTTTACCCATTACGGTAAAGCGATTTGGATTAAAGCCATAATCTTCAACCAAAATACGTTTTACATTTTGAGCTCGCTGAAGTGATAGTTGATAATTAAACTCTGGTGTACCAACGATATCTGTGTGGCCTACTAAGGTTAATTCAGCATCATTTGTTTCTAAGAATGCTTTTACTAAGGCTAAAGTTTTCCATTGAGAAAAGTCAACCTCGGCAATGGCAAATTCAAAATACACCATAGCTGCAGAAATATTATGACAATCTGTGTTTAACTCAGCATTTGAATGACTCATATCGCAAACTGGTGATGCAGTCATTTCCACAGCGATTTCTTCCACACAACCATTAGCCATAACAGGTGTATTTGGCTCTGTGTTAGGACAGGCATCTTTGATATCTGGCACTCCATCTCGGTCAGTGTCAGACCAAGCAAATACCTGTGATGTTAGGCTTAAACTTAATAGCAAAAGCGCTAGCTGAATCCATCGAGATTGGAAGTTTTTCACTACAAATCACCTATTGAACGATAAGTATTAGTCAAAATTACTAAAGCGATCGCATTGTTGTAGCATGACCATCTTAGTGTGGCATTCTAACGAGTAAGACTCTTTTCGCCAAGCTAAACGCGTACAAACGTCCATACATCGACAGATAGATATCGGCAAGATCTTGAGTATATTTATGTTTTTATTAGTAGATGTCAGTATGTCGATACTTGCTTCAAGCATGAGCGAGGTTCTACATCGGTAAATTTGTCGACAAGTATGACGATAAACTATACAAAATAAGCCTTTAGCGCTAGAGTCTTGAGCCCATTATGCGCCAACCAAACTTTAAGTTGAGGACAAGATGATAGATTTACGCAGTGATACTGTTACCCAGCCAACAGCAGCCATGCGGTTAGCCATGTCCAGAGCCGAAGTGGGTGATGATGTTTACGGTGATGACCCTACGGTAAATAGTTTGCAGGATATGGCTGCGGAGATGTTTGGCTTTGAAAGTGCATTATTTACCTGTTCGGGTACTCAAGCAAATTTATTGGCTTTGATGGCCCATTGTGATCGTGGAGATGAGTACCTGTGCGGTCAGCAGGCTCACAATTATAAGTTCGAGGGCGGCGGCGCTGCTGTCCTAGGCAGCATTCAACCTCAACCTTTAATGAATCAATTAGATGGCACTATTGCATTAGCTGACATTGAAGCCGCAATTAAGCCTGATGATATCCATTTTGCTCGTACTCGTTTGCTTAGTTTAGAGAATACGATTGGCGGTAAGGTTCTCCCGCAAAGCTATTTGGCGGATGCGCAGGCATTAGCCTTTAATCGCGGATTAAAAATTCATTTAGACGGTGCGCGAGTAGCCAATGCTGCGGTGGCGCAGAATATCGCGATAAGTGATATCACGGCGCACTTTGATTCAGTGTCGATTTGTTTATCCAAAGGATTATGTGCGCCAGTCGGCTCATTACTCTTAGGTGATGAACGCTTGATTAAGAAAGCCATTCGTTGGCGTAAAATGCTTGGTGGTGGCATGCGTCAAGCTGGGATACTTGCCGCTGCGGGTAAGCTTGCTTTAACTGAGCAAGTACAACGGCTGAGTGAAGATCATGACAATGCGGCGTACTTAGCTCGGCAGTTGGCAGAATTCAGTGAGTTCGACGTCAATTTAGCCGCAGTACAAACTAATATGTTATTTGCTACATTAGCATCCCATATTGATGCGAACTTATTGGCTAAACACTGTCGAGCGGAAGGCATCCTGATAAGCCCAGGGCGTACGCTTCGGCTTGTGACTCATAAAGATGTCAGCCGTCAGGACATAGATAAAGTGTTGCGTGTTGTTAAGCAGTACCTCAAAGCCTAAGTGTGGATTGATTTCCTGTTTTACTGAAATGCCCGAGCTTTGTCTTGGGCATTTTTATAGGCAGATATTGCTTAATGTTGAATTATTAAGCAATTAATGAATGATTTTCTAAAACAAGCTTTAGACAACAGGCGAAATGTTTGCGTTTATCTATACTAAAAACAACAAGATTATATCGCTAAGGTAACTTTAGGTTGAAACCTAATAACAATACTAATAAAGGGGTCGATTATTGGACAAATCGGATCAGTGAATTGGAAATGCCAGCACTGTGTTCGACTGTTAAATCGCTAGAAAAGCTCGCCAAGGATGACGTTTCCTCTCTCGCATTACTCGGGCGTAGCGTGATGCACGATAACGCCTTAACCTCTCGTATTCTTCGAGTTGCTAATAGCGCTATTTACCATAAAGGTAGTAGCCAAATCTCTACTGTCAGCCGAGCGGCTATAGTGCTTGGTTTCGATGCGGTGCGAAATATCTGTATCACAGCCAAGTTACTCTCAAGCTTGTTAGAGAGTAAAAATTTGGCACCTAACGTATATCAAAGATTAATAAAGTTGATGGCTAAAGCATTTCAAGCCGCCATGATTGCACGGATGATGTTGAGCCATTATGACGAAGAAATGCAGGAGGAAGCTTTTATAGCCTCTTTACTGTATCACATAGGTGAGAGTGCTTTTTGGAGTATTGGTGGTGAGTTCACCGAAGAGTTAGATCTAAAACTGCGTGAATGTGTAACGCCAGCAGAGGAACGAAGTATAACCCGCGAAGCCCTCGGCACTTCTTTTTCACTATTAACTCAAAGTATTGCCCGCAATTGGGGATTGGGAGAACTGTTGGTCCATGCAGTTAATAATCCTGAAGACCAAAGACCTGAAATTCGGTCTATTTTTATTGCGGATAAGCTCTGCGATATTTTATCTCAGCCTAATCTTGATAAGCAGGAATTAGGGAAACGTATCACGCAAGCGGCGAGTTTTACTGGACTAGAAGAAAATGAGTTTATGGTGCGGATGCAACGCTGCGCGAATGCGACCCATAAGTTAGCTGAAGTATATGGTGCTAAGGTGTTGCTAGACTATCTACCAGATCCTAAGCGTATGGTCACAGTTAAACCTGTTCCACTTCCTATTCCGTTAGATATGCCTGTCTATCAAGTTAATTTGAATATTCAGTTAGCTAAGCTACGAGAACTTACAGGCTTCGCCATTAATAAAGCCGATTTTAACCAAATCATGCAAACGGTTCTCGAAGGTATACTTGAGGGCGTTGGCGTTGACCGGTGCGGCGTGCTGTTATTGTCACCAAGCCGTAAACAACTTCAACCTAGAGTGATATTAGGTCGTGATGCAGATGCCATTAAGCAAGAGTTTATTATCGATTTGAGCGATAGGCGGGGATTATTTTACCAAGCGATGGAGCATAAGTTACCGCTTTGGGTAGATGATCCTAGCTCTAAGAAATGGCAAGAGCAGTGTAAAGAATTACAAGCGCAACATGTGTCACGTCAAGGCTTTTTATTGGCACCATTATTAGTCGATAGTAAAGTGATCGGGTTTTACTACGCGGATAGGGGTCCTTCGGAAAGGGCATTTGAAGACGTGGATTTTCAAAGTTTCATCCACTTCTCCCAATTGGCGAATGTGTGTTTTACTGTGTCTTTGAGATAGTGGTATAACTTAAGTGATTACTTTTTAAGCGATTTAATTTCAAGCTGTATTCTTTCGAAATTGCACTCTTTCAAACCGTATTTTTGGGAGTGCTGCGCTATTGTTTGTTTGCGGCTTTAATCTCGGCAGTTATTTGCTTAGCTACCTCATTAGGAATGGGGAAGCTTAAATGGTATTGAGCTATTTCCCAGTTGCCATTGGTTTTGATTAAAGTGCCAGTTCCTCGACTGACGCCATAGGCTGGACTATTTAATAACTCGTCAAACAATATGACATTGCCGTGTTGGATTAAATGACGCTCAGTTAAATCATAGCGCCAACCTTTTGTGAGGCGGGAGTAACGTTCAAATTCCGCCATTCCCCAGCGCTCACTCGCATCCGTGCCAATAAAAATGCCGTCTTTTCGGTACAGGGCAAAGTATTTATCCCAATTGGCATCGCTTGAATATTGGTTGAGTAAATCTAAAACGTGAGCCGCCGCTTGTTGATCAGGATTCGAAGTCGTTTGAGTGCTTTGTGTTGGCGAGTCCTGTGCCTGTACGCTTATATTAAGGCCGCCAAGCATTAACGCGCTGAGCAGTAACCCCAAGGTAGCGCGATTAATATTGGAACCTTTAACTGAGAATGCATGAGTGTCTTTGAGCATTTGCGTGCCTCTACATTTATGGGTTAATGCCAGTTTATCGGATCGAGTTGATAAAAGCAGCTCAGTTCCCGATACAAGTCTGGGTGTTGTTGGTAAAAATCCTCTGGTTTCTCAAAAAAGACTTCGGTGATGACGGCAAAAAACTCAGCGGGATTAGTTGCACCATAATAATTAAATAATGAGGGCGTGCCAAAATTTGCACAGTGTTGTAATTGGGTAAATTCCCTACTTAGCACTTCAGACCAAGTGCTGTAGTCGGCAAAATGCTGCAGAATGGGTGCGCCATTGGCTTGGCCATCTTCTTGATCGAGCTGATGGGCAAACTCATGGATTACGACATTATTACCATCATGGGGATCGGCTGCGCCGTCTAAAGTATTTCTCCATGAGAGCACAACTTTACCGTATTCCCATGATTCCCCTGCCAGCACATTGCGTTGTTCCCACACGATACCGCTAGTGTCTTTATGTTGATTATTGACGATAAAGGCATCGGGATAGACCAAAATCTGTTTCAGTTTGGGGTAAAAGTCGGTTTTACGATTGAGTAGCAGTAGACAGGCTTGGGCCGCGATTGTGACTCTTACTTCATCCGTGATCTCAAAATTATCGCAGCCGATAAAGACTTTCTCATCGATGAAAATTTGGATATGCCGTTTGAGTTGCAGTTGTAGATCTGCGGGTAGAGCATGGAAGTAAGGCAGTCTTTTTTTGAGAATGCTGCGCCATTCTTTTGGAAAAGGTTTCATCGTGACTCGTCGACGATGTAAGGTCTTGCGCCAACGACTCGACAGTAGCCAGGTAATTGCGCCAATTCCTAGGATAAGCGTGATAACAATAGCGAGCATACTTCCCTGACTTAATCCTGATTAACTTAGTATTAGCTAATGGGGGTGAAGTCAGCGTAACTCAATCCTCTGGTGAAAAACGAAACTGAACAGTCGCCGCATTTTATGGTTAGGAATAGCGAACAGGTTGGTTTAGTCGTGTCTCTGTACGATTGCGACCTGTTAGTTTGGCGTGATAGAGAGCCTCATCAGCTTGATTAATTAAGCTATTCGTATCCATAGGTTGTGATCGCTCCCAGCAAGTAATACCAGCGCTGATGGTCAGTATGCCGTCATGGGGGGAGTCTTCATGTGGTATTTTTAAACTGATGATTTTATTGCGTAATACTTCAGCAAAATGATATGCCTCCTCGAGATTGCTCGATGGTAGTACTATCATGAACTCCTCTCCGCCATAGCGGGCAAGCATGTAAGTGGGTTGTTTCAAGATCGATTTGGTGGCATTCACTATTTTCTTAAGACATTGATCGCCTGCGACATGACCATACCTGTCGTTAAATTGTTTAAAATTATCAATATCAAACAGAATTATACCTAGGGGCATGTTGTGGTCCCTTGCATACTCTAATTCTTTTTGGAGTTGTAAATCTAAATAGCGGCGATTATAGCAGCCAGTTAATCCGTCGGTTTCGGCCATGCCTTTAACCTGAGCTGCATAGCTTTTTAATGTCTCTAAGGAGCTCACCATTTGCTGGAGCTCTAAGTTATCAGTGACAGGCATTCTGGCGTCGAGTTTTTCATTGGCAATGGCATTCATTGCATCTCGAGTCGCCATGACAGGCTTGATGATTCCCTTAGTGATAAAGTGCCAACTAGTGAGCCAGATGAAGAAGCAATATAAGATGCCACTGCAGAAAATCAATACGATAAATGCGGTGCTATCGTTTTTAAGTTCGCGGCCTGTTTGCTGAATTTCATTTTCAACTTGGTTAACGAGATCCTGCGTATAGGTCGCAACGATTTGTGCGGCATCTGCTTGGTATTCTAAATGCGCATTGGCGATATGAGTGCTTCTAATCGCTTTGCGAGAAAGTTCAAAGAGGTTGTCTTCACCGACCATGGTCTGTTTTATTTGTGATAACAAATTAAAATATAAGTTTTTATCGCTACCGATACTATCAAGCATAGCCTCCATGCTTAACAGTAGTCGCATAGCATCTCTTTGGGTTTGGTTTAGTTCAACTAGATTGTCGATGATATTCACTTGAGTTAACTGGGTAAATAAGTGTTCTCCTAGATGACTAAATAAAGATAGCTGCTGATTGGTATTGATATTTAAAGCAATCTGGTCAACGTTTTTCAGCTTAAGCTGACGTTCAGAGTCCGTATTAATATGCTGAAATTGGGTTTGCATTTCATCGCTAAATCCCGACGCCATTGACGTTAAGTTGGCTTGAATATTTGCTGCCTGTGAATTGGCTTGTAAGGCAGTATCGGTTAACGTGTTGAGTAATGGCAGTTGTTGTAAGTAATACAGTTGAGTATCTAAGGCGTGATTTAATTCTTGCTTATTGACTGTAGAAGTTTCTATTGAGGCCAGTAACCGTGAGTCATTGATGAGTAATTCCCATTGTGCAGAAAGTTCACCTAACAGGCTAGTTCTTTGTTTTTCATCATAATAGTTATTCAAGCGTGCAGTAATTATTTGTAGTTTTTCACTGTTTTTTGCCAGTTGCAGCGCAGTGGTGACTTTTACCACATCTACCCCGACTAAGTGTTCAATTTCTGATTTGAGTTGCTGTGACAGTAGTATAGCGACAACACCATTTAATAGCGCCATCCCCACTATGATATAGAAGGCTGAGGTTATTTTTTGTTTCAAACTTTTCAGTGGTTTAGTGCTTGGCATTATTTTCTTTGTCAATAGCAGGTACCTCTCCATAGGTATTTTGGAGGTGTTTTATCTCTGCACTTAATTTAATGAAAATATCTTCACTGTTAGCGGGTCTGCGGCTTGCGCTAAAACAGGCGTGGCTGAGTTCAGGGTAAATTTGTCCCATGGCAGTACTGGTGAAATGCCCAAAGGATAAGACTTTAGTAGACCAAAACATATTGGCTATGTGGCTTGCCTCAAATGCGCCTGCTATGCCTCTTAAAGATTCATCTTTAAATTCTGGGGCTGTTACTACATCCATACGACAGGGATTACCCCCCCCCATAGCATAGGCATGTTGTGCCTCATAGGTGCCCATATATTTGAGCAGCCAATAGGCAGCTTGAGGGTTTTTGCTGTCGTAGCTAACGGCAAAGGCATAAGCGCCATTGTAGGGATAACCGCCAGGCACTTGGCTTACGGCTAGACGCGCGCCGAGAATGTTCTGTTCAACTTTAAAGGATTTATACCACAGATTATTGTAGGCAAAAGGCCACATTGCCGCTTGACCTGTCGCAATAGCATTAGCTGCTTCATTGAAAGCAAACTGCTCGTTAGCGGGAACGGCATAGGGCATTAATTCGCGATATTGCTTGGCCGCTTCAATGGCTTCATGGTTGATGGTAGGCACTTCAAAATGGGAGATCTGTTTCTGGCTGTTATAGACGGGCTGCATCCAAGTGCCCCCTAAGCTCCAAATCATGCTAGAGAATTCATCGTTAATATGGGGCTTATCACCCGACATTAGCGCTAGACCGTAAAAGTCATGAGTCAGTATTTTATCCGCCAATATAGTGCCTGCTTTACGAGTGAAGAACTGAGCTTGATCTCGTAACTCTGTTAAGGTTTTTGCTGGTGCGAGTGGATAGCCAAACTGACGCAGAAACTGAGATTTTTCAGTTTTATTATCAAAGAGATCTGCTCGATAATGATTTCCCATAACATAATTGTTATAGGGAATAGCATGGATTTCACCTTGATAGGACAAGATGTTAAGTAGCGATGGGTAATAGGGTTCTAGGTATTTCTCCATGGCCTTTTCGCCATCGGGATCGTACAGTTTAGCGAGTTCAATTAAGGGCACTGTATAACCATTGGCAGCCCATTCTTTAGCCCAGCCCGCTTCCATTGTGAGTAAATCGTATTTGCCTGAACCTTGAAGTAAATTCTGGGTCTGTAAGTTAAACATATCCTCTAATTCAGTACTGACCACTTGCACTTTTACGCCGGTTTTAGCGGTGAATTTAGGCAACATTTCTTGGGTTAAATAGTCGGTCCAAAATCCTTTTTCAGCGACCAAAGTAATGGGGGTTTTGTTTGTTAGCGGCGGGATTTGTGCCAATGAAAATTCTGCGTAACAGGGCATCATTATCGCTGCGGTTAAACAAAGAAAAATAAATCTGATCTGGTTTAACAAAAATAACACCTTAATGTTACGTGTTGGCTCTGAGTTAATATCATTAATTCAGCATTATGTATATTTAAGGATAGGTGGGATCAGAACTTATGCCGCGATTTTATGATGATTTTTATTGTGTTTTTTACTTTTTGAGCAAAAAGCCGGTAACTCGATCTTAGCTAAGTTACCGGAAAAGGGTGGGAGTAGTGCGAATCGTTAACGGTTTTGGCGTTGTTGTTCTCGTAATTGCCTCAAAGCAATAGGTAGATCGAAGTGTTGTTCAATCAAGAGTCGGAGCAGCTTTGATTTGGATATAGTGCTTTCTTCTGCCAGTGTAGCAAGATGGGTTATAGCCGCTTCACTGAGGGAAAATGTTGCTTTGCGATAGTGTGTTTTAGTTTCTACTTTTGCCGGGAATAATACGTCTGTTTCTAGGCTTTGTTTGTGCAAGCTCAACACATTGGAATGGCTCCGCGCCATGTCAATTGTGTCTGTGGTTTTTGTGACAGTTGCATCTGCTTTATGATCTAGATTGCTTTTTATCTTATTCAGACTTTGTCCCATTGCGTACAAGTTTGCCGCTTCAATAAACTCATCTAACGAAAGCGAGTGCTGTAAGCTGCTAGATGACATAGCGTTTTTCTTGAGATCGCTGAGTCCCATTTTGCCCCCTTCGTTGAGTAGTCGTGTGAGTGGATTGAGTTTGATGGGTCAAATGATGATGCATTTGACTCACCCCCTGAGCGTGTAACGCGGGATGTAGGAGATTGGCTAAGCTGGCAGCACAATCGACTTGGAATAGTTCACAGGCGATAGTTCGAATTTCTTCGGCTGCTTTTCCTGCGGGCTCGATTTCAATTACCGATAATCCTGATTCTTCACTGTCATCATAAACATTACGACAGTAAGTTATCGCGTCAAGGACATGGATATCATAGGTTTTACAGACTTCTTTGGCCTCCAAAATTCGGTTAGCTTGATTGGGTAGACTTGGACATTGGGTGATCACAAAAGAAGCCCGTAACTTGGGATTAATCATCTTACACGTCGCGACGATATCGTCCATATGACATACGGTTTTTAAATCGCGGCGCTTAGGTCTTAAGGGCATTAAAATGTAAGAGGCGACAGACATGGTTGCTCGTAGCGCTAGGTTATCTTGCCCACCGCAGTCGACTATGACTACATCATAGTGTTGCTCAAGACTGAGTAAGTCATTACGGATCTTACCGTAAAGCTGTACGCAATTGATGCTGGCAAGTTGCGGATTGTTGTTTCTTGCATGGATCCAGTCAGAGGTGGTGCGCTGGGGATCGCAGTCCACCATAATGACTGAGGCGCTACATTCTGTGGTTAGAAATACAGCTATATTTTGGGCCAAGCAACTTTTACCGCTGCCGCCTTTTTCTCCACCGATTAAGACTATCATGACGCATTCCTTAATTCTTTTGATGACCCTTGTGCAGCGAGTTGATGTGTTTGGAGCTATCCGCATTGATGTCCGAAATCGAATGTAAACCTAATGTTAATCTCGGTCAATTGGCTGATTTTTGACGTTTTTTAATTAAATTGTCGTAGGCGTTTTTCTGTCAGTATCTGGTCATATGTCGTTAATTTGACAAAAAAGATGAGACGAGGGATTTATAAAAATGTTTTTTTATCTTATTGGTTTTACATTGTTTTATCTGTTATCCGTCAGCTAAAAGGGTTGTTTGTGGTGATCGGTAACTGTGCATAGGACTTAGGGTGTAGTTTTTTATTTCTTCCTTGGTACAAATGTTAATTTTATATTTCTAAATGTTATTAACTGATCTGAGTAAATTATCAGCTTCTCAGTCGAAAGTGGTCTTGTTTGGTGAGGCACTTGTCATCAAACTGCCAAATGCTGGCTTTATCATCTCTATAGACTGACGTCTAAATCGCTTGAAATTTCAACCATGGAGAAGGGATGCCAAATGGATATCAAAACTATTATGCCTATTAAGTTTGAACTCGTTGAAACTGCACCGTTATTTCATGAACTACTTAATCTGCGGGCCACAGTTGGCCTCCCTTCTATTGGCGTTGAACTTGCGGATGTACAGGCATTGTTCTGGGTCTCTATTCGATTAAGTGACAAGACTGAATTGGAGCATGCCGGCGCTGGGGCCGCTAAGTCTAATCTATTGGCAACGGCGTGTGTTTATGGCAACAAGCCCGGGCATTTGATGATTGAAGATTTTATTGTCTTACCCGAATACCAATCCTATGGGCTAGCAAAGATAATACTTGAGCGGGTGATGGCCTTTGTTGATGACCATGCGAGTGCGGGAACTTGTGTCAGTATGACCGCCCATGGTGAGCATGAGCGCTTATGTAGTGAATATGGTTTTCAGTATGCTCCCTGCGCTAATTTAGGGCCTAATTTGTTAAAAATTATCGATTAATATTCATGTGAGAATGCCTTTTAGGTGTTAGCTAGCGCGTATTTTAGCCCTTGGGTATATAGTTACTTTTACGTAGTTAACGGCGACATTCGTTCGCTTATGTTGTAGCATCCGTAGGATTATCGTGACGTTCTGTATGAGATAACAACCTATGGATCAGCAACTCCTTATTGATGCTGTTAATCAAAAAATGCCCTTTGGTAAGTACGCTGGACGTAAGTTGCTCGAACTACCCGAACCTTATTTGGTGTGGTTCCATAAGCAAGGTTTTCCTCAGGGGAAACTTGGTGAGCAATTAGCGCTAATGTACGAAATCAAACTTAATGGCTTAGAAGGCATGCTAAAACCGCTGTTGAAATGAGTTCCCTTCTTTTAAGAAAAATACTGCTTTTGCGATAAGTGTTGTATTTCGTGATAGAGATTAGCGATTTATTGTTTTTAGCATGCTTTAATGCAGCATATTAGCAAAACAAAAGGAACGCAGGCATGATGGCAAAATGGGTAAAATTAGCGGCAGTAGCGACTTTAGCGTTAGGCATGTCAAGTGCCTGGGCTCAGGGTGTCACCCACGAAGGTACTGTTGTTGATACGATGAACGGTGGTGGTTACACCTACGTACAGATTAAAGAAGCTGATACCACTTTTTGGGCCGCGGGTCCTCAAACTGAAGTGAGCAAAGGCGATAAAGTGGCTGTGGTTGAGCAAATGTGGATGAACGAATTCACCAGCAAAACCTTGAACCGCACCTTTGATAAACTGTTATTTGTTGGCCAAATCGATAAGAAATAGTCAGCAGTATCGAGTGCGCTAACCTGAGCGCCTCTTTAATTCAACGGCTTCGATACTTTCGAGGCCGTTTTTGTTTTTAGCGTTCAATGCCGCTAAATCTGAGTTTGTGACTATCTCGATGGGGATAAAGGCGGCAAAATAGCGGCTATTTTTCTAGCCGTTATTACTCAGCAGGGGATCACTCAAGTGATGGCGTTTGAACAGTTCGAGATCCAGCCTTATCAGTCATGTTATGCACGTGAAGTGAGTGAGTTATTTCATCTTTGCGTGCACAGCATTACCCATGTTCGTTATGCGCAGGCGCAGCTTATGGCTTGGTCTGCGGCGCCAAGATCGGCTAAACATTGGGATTTACGGTTAAGCCGCTCGAAGGCGTGGGTGGTTTTAGCCATAGATGAAGCGACTGCTTCTTCAGTTTGTTGCGGTTTTATCAATGTCGAAACCCATTTCCCCCGCCAAGGTTACTTAGATAGCTTATATATACATCCAGATTATCAAGGTCAGGGATTAGGTGAGCACGCTTATCTTGTTTTAGAAGCTTGGGCTAAGGCACAAGGCTATGTGCGCTTGAGCTTGGACGCATCTTATCTCTCTAAAGGGTTGTTTACTCGGATGGGATTTATTCAAATACAGCACAGTTATCAGCAAAAACTTGGGCAAGTGATCCCCGGTTTCTATATGGAAAAGAATATAGGAAAGAATATTTAACGCGCGTTTACTATGGTTTCAGCTAGAAAGTGATGTAAGGTATTCCACAGTAAAACATTAGCTTAACGCCGTTTAGTGACACTATTTAACTAAATCAGCACTGTTTAGCTTAAATTAGAATTCGGTTAATCTTAAGCGATTAACAATTCAAGATGGAGGGCAGAGAATGAAGATTCGACTATTTACGCCATCGGATGTCTCGCAGTTGGCGGCAATCTTTGAGGCGAGTGTAATGCAAGGCTCTGGCGAGTTTTACTCCTTCGCCGAGCGCTCTGCATGGGCTTATATTGAAGGTGAGACCCGCAGCGAGAGTTATTGGCTTGAACGCTTACAGGGAACCACTATTTGGGTTGCCGAAACCGATAATATGCTGGTTGGTTTTATCAATCTTAAGATAGGCGCCGACAGCGATGTTGAAGCCGCTGCCGAAGTGGAATGCTTGTTTGTTCATCCAGAATATGCCCGTTCTGGGGTGGCTACCTCTTTGTATTTTGCGTTGTTTGAAGAAGTTAAAATCTTAGCGCTGAAACGATTAACGGTTGAAGCATCCTATCTCGCGCGACCTTTTTTTGAGAAACAGGGATTTCGCAGTATTCGTCGTAATGAACATAAGCGTTTTTTGAATGCGACGGATAAAGCACAGGGCCAAGCTCAAGTGTTGGTTAACTTCAGCATGACGCTCGCCCTCTAACTCAGCTTATCAAGGTGCTGATCTGGTTAGCTAAACGAGGCCGTTAGCACGGCTTTATCACATCGCCATAGAAGCGCCAATAAACAACACTGCCAAAGATGACTTGTGGCAGTGCTTCTCGGTGAGTGCTTATCAAGCTGGCATCTAATCACTTATTCAATCGTTTGCTTGGTAGTTTGCTAATAACTAATAATTAATAAATAGTGAAGCTGAATTACTGAATCGCTTCGTTAAATCACTTGTATTACGCATTAGGCGATAAATCGAACACTAATGCGGTAACTGGGCCGCTTGTTGCGGTAAAGTCGACACTTGCGAGTTGTGTCAGATGCGCGCCATCCCCAGCCGTGAGTGTTGTGCCATTGATATCCAACGTACCTTCAATCAATTGAACATACAGATGACGATTTGCTTGAGCGGCGCTTCTGTCCATCGTTACTTTTTCGCCTTCACTCAACACTAAACGATATAGGGTCGCATCCTGTTGCACTTTGAGCGTGCCATTTTCACCGTTTGGTGTCACCACGGCCGTCAGTGGTGAGCTTTGCTCGAATGCCTTTTGCTGATAACCCGCATCTATGCCTAAAGTATCTGGGCGGATCCAAATCTGTAAAAAGTGCAGCGGCTCAGTTTTAGAGGCATTAAACTCGCTGTGGTAAATGCCTTTACCTGCGGACATCAATTGAAACTCTCCTGCGGGTAAGGTTTTGATATTGCCGAAGCTATCCTTGTGAGCGATAGTGCCGGATATCACGTAACTGATGATCTCCATGTCTTTATGACCATGGGTATCAAAACCTGCGCCGGGTGCCACTCTGTCATCGTTGATGACTCTTAGGGATGATATCCCCATGTGCTCTGGGTCATAGTAGCTAGAGAAAGAGAAGGTATGTTGACTCTTTAGCCAGCCTAAGTCTGCTTGACCGCGATCTTGTGCTTTTCTTAATGTGATCATCTTGCTTTCCCTTTTATTTGATGCGGTTAGCGAATAGGTTATCGACAGCGAATTTGCCAGCACCTGATACCGTCAATGAGACTGTGGCTGCTAATAGGGCGAGACCAAATTCATAACCGTTATTGGCAAGGAACAGACCGTTGCCTATATGTACCGAGAAAATCGCCACAACCATAGTGAATGACAAGACGAGAGCCGTTGGTCGAGTCAGCAGGCCGAGCAATAGGAACAGGCCGCCGAAGAATTCACTTGAACCTGCCATCAATGCCATTAAGTAACCTGGCGTCAAACCAATGGATGCCATCCATTGTCCAGTGCCTTCTAAGCCGTAACCGCCAAACCAGCCAAACAGTTTTTGTGAACCATGGGCGATTAAGATGATCCCGATAGGAATGCGCAGTGCCAGTGGGGCAAAACTCGGGGCTGATTTCAGTGTTTTTGTGATCAGTGCTTTCATGGGATATTCCTCATTTCAAATTATTTAACGAATAGTTAAGTGTATTGTTCACTCAGTCTTAAGTCAGTTTGGCTGCAGTTCCGCAGAACCTCTCCATTGCTAAGCAGTGTAGACTTGACCTTTGGCAAAGAAAATCGGAACATTTTCAATGTCTACTTCAAATAATTTGAATATGAGGTTTTTATGTTGCCATCTATTAGTCTCGATGGATTAATCGTGCTCGATGCTATTGATAAGAAAGGCAGTTTTTCCGCAGCGGCCGAGTCCTTGTTTCGGGTGCCGTCGGCACTGACCTACACAGTGCAGAAACTGGAAAGCGATTTAGGCACAAAATTATTTGAACGTAAGGGCCAGCGCGCCGAGCTGACCTTAGTCGGTCAACTTGTGCTGCGCCAAGGCAGAGAAATCCTTGCGGCAACATCAAGGCTCGAAGAGGCGGTGCGTCAACTCGAGACAGGCTGGGAGTCTTCATTGACCTTAGCCATAGATACAGTGGTGCCGGATTTACCCCTGCTGCAGTTGATTGGTGAGTTTACTGAGCTGGGTAAGCAAGTGACTGTGAATATCAGCGAAGAGTCCTTAGGTGGCGGCTGGGATGCGCTCTATTCTGGCCGTGCCGATATCGCTATCGGCGTAACAGGGGAGTTGCCCAAAGGCCAATATCATGTGGTTGAAATTGGGGAGTTGGAGTTTGTATTTGCTTTAAATCCTTCGCATCCATTGGCGCAACATGCAGGTCAAATTCCGACCGAGGCATTGTTGCAATTTCCTTCTATTGTGGTGGCAGACAGTTCGACCGCCCTAGCACAGCGATCAAGTGGTTTATTTGATAGTCGCCAAGTGATCCGTGTGCCGAACATGCAGACCAAAATTAAGGCGCAGCAATTGGGATTAGGTGTGGGTTACATTCCAAAGCACTTGATCTTAGATGCGTTGGCGGCGGGAAGCCTAGTGGCTTGTCATGTGGAAATGCCGCGCCCAACGCAAGCTGTGTTTATGGCATGGCGTAAATATGCTGAAGGCAAGGCGCAGGATTGGTTTACTGCGCGTTTACCGCAATGTGATTGGCAATTTTAAGCTCAGGTTTGTTTAGCGCTTTGTAAGTAGCCGCTTACTTTGCTCCTCACAGCATTAATGCTTACGCCATGAGGAGCATAGCGCCTAACCTATACGTTGGCTGTGGCTGGTGTAATGCACATGCTGTGACAATAAATCAGACAGATTCGGTGAGCGATTCAAGAATCTAATAAAGGCCTGTGGCAAAGTCAGTGACTCCATCGACTCCTGCCAGCGGGCTTGCAGCAATGGAGAATAACCTTCTTTACCTGCAGCGGTGTAAGATGTTGAAACTCCTACGTAAAGTGACTCAGGTTCAACGGGATACCATAGTGATTGGCTGTCTTGCTGCATCATCTCTAGTCTGAATAAACGCTCACCCAGTGGGCGTCGCCCATCGTAGTAATACCGTAGGCCGTAGGTGTAAGGGAAGCTGCCCGCGCCTGTGCCACGGACGCTGTTGTTGGTCGCCGCGTTAATCGCCGATTCGAGCGCTTGATAGAGGAATTGACCTTGAATTTCATACTTAACTAATGGTAATTCGAAGGGGAGTAATTGCCCCATCACATCGGCTAGTGTCAATTGTCCTTGGGCCACCGATTGGCGCACACCGCCAGCATTATGCAGAGCAAAGTTCACTCTTGGGTCGACCAGTTTGGCTTCTTGGAACATGCTGCGACTCACCCAAGGTGCTATTTCACTGCCGTGGGGCAGGGCTTTAGAGGGTAAGCGGGTATGGACTAAGTTCTTCGGCACCAGTGCTAACACTTTGTTTTCCATCTCTGCGATAGCCGGTTTGTAGATATCTCGGATCACGCCATCGATATCGGCATCGGCATCATCCCAAAAGATATTCGGATGCTGATTAAGCTGCTGGCGCACAGCTTGGTAATCTTGGTTATCGACGGCCGTGTTAGCACTTAAGATAAAGTGTTGATCTAGCATGAAGTAGTTGCCGCCTGTTAAGCTCAGCATTTTACCTTCAGCGTCAAATACTACCTCGGCCAAGCCGACGACTTCGGCATATTTACCCGCATGCACTATGGGCGTGTTATTAATAACTTCACCGTAGGGCAGGTTGCTCAAACCTAAGGCGCGAAAATCCCCCTGTAGTGTATGTGTGTGACCGCCGACGATAAGGCTAATACCATCGACTTCGGCCGCGAGGCGTTTATCCTGATCTAAGCCTAAGTGACTGAGCACGATAATATGCTTAATACCTTGATTTTTAAGGTGCTCAATCGTGTGCGCAGTAGTGACGATAGCATCGAAAAAATGGGTGTCGGGATCGGGACGAGCGATCTCTTTCATCTGATCTAAGGTAATACCGACAATGGCTAATGTCTTATCGTGGAAGGGCTTAAGCAGGTATTTCGCGCGTTTTTGCTCATGATCATAATCCAAGATATTAGGCAAACCTCGCAGACAACCGGGTTTGTTGAGATCTTCTTGGCTTAAATCCATATTGCCCGCAAGCAATGGGAAATCAATTTGCTTGGCAAACTCGGCAAGTCTGGCGTTACCTTCATCGATATCGTGGTTGCCAATGACCATAGCATCAGGTGCCAACAGATTGAGTAAGTGGGCGTTGGCCTTACCTTTAAAATGGCTGAAATACAGCGTGCCCTGGAAGCTGTCACCACCATGCAGGAAAATAAAAGGCGTATTAGTTTGTGCAGCGGTGTGACGCGCTTTTGTGATGTGATGGCCGATGCGGGCATAACCACCGCTATGGCTGGTCACATCTAGCTTATGTTGGCCTATGTTAAGGCTAAATTGGACGCGGCAGGGTTCAAAATTCGAATGGGTGTCATTAATGTGCGCGAGTGAGAGTGTGTAGCTCTGTGTCATAACTTACCTCTATTACGGCGGGTGAGTATATACCCAAGCAACCTGAAAATGCGAGTTTCAGAGGGTTCTGAGTCATCCGCATTCTAAAAGAATAAAGGGAGCTAGGCTCCCTTTATATTAACAAGCACTAAACTTGGTTAGCCTTCAGCCGGATTTGGCTTCGTCATCATCGGATGCGGCTTCAAAATCACCGTCATCGGATAGGCGAATGCCTTTTTGCTTCATGCGCTTAGTCCAAAGTTTACGTGCCAATTGCTGCATATCGGTCGCGGGGTCGTTTAGATCGACAATCTCTAATCCTAACATAGATTCGATGATATCTTCTTGAGTTACGATACCTTGGCTACTGCCGTACTCGTCGACCACCATCGCAATTTGGGTGTTACGTTTAATCATACGCTCAAAAAGTGGCAGTATTTTTGCGGTTTCAGGCACCACAAATAAACTTCGTTTAAGTTCACCAATCGGTGCTTCTGGCGTGTAACGCTCTGCTAGCAATACATCGGTGCGGGTAATGTAACCAATCACATCATCATGATCTTGGTCGTAAACTGGAATTCGGGTAAAAGGCTTGTCGCGGTATTGGCGCACAAACTCATTTTGGGTGAGATCTATGGGCAAAGAAAACATCACAGTGCGTGGTGTCATGATCGCCGTAACTGGCATATCTCGCACCTTCAGCATTTGCGTCAGAATTTTTGACTCTTGCTCATCAAGCTCACCGGATTCATGGCCAATTTTGGCCATAGCACTCATCTCTTGGCGTATGTAGTGGCCTTCATCACCTTTGCCCATTAGGCGAGTGACTTGCTGTGACATCCAGATCAGCGGTTTAGTGGTACGCTTCATCCACAGCACGGCAACAGAAACACTTGGTGCGAGGCGACGCCAATGGTTTGCACCCAATGATTTAGGAATGATTTCTGAGAAAAACAGGATAATAAAGGTTAATACGCCCGAGAAAACACCTAACATATCGTCACCAAATACTTTAGCCGCTTGCGCACCTGCAACGGCGGCACCGACGGTATGAGCGATAGTATTTAGGGTAAGGATTGACACCAAAGGGGCTTCGACATTCTGTTTCAATCTACGTAAGCGCGCGGCTGCGGCACTGTCAGTTTGTTCGAGTGATGCGATATAACTTGGGGTAACCGATAACAGAACAGCTTCGAACACACTGCACAGAAAAGAAACAGCGACAGCGACAAGCACTATAATGATGAGGGTTAACATATAGGTGGAATTACAACTCCGTATTTTAGGCCAATATTAGCCCGTGGAGATTCTATCATAGGTGAATTGAGTTACTGGCTAAAATTTATTTGCGTCTGTATAATTCGCCGCCCTGTTGCAGGATCCGGTTTTTGGTGTTGAGGTTAGCTATATGAGTGAAAAGAAGATCAATTTATTAGACCTTGATCGTAAGGCGATGCGCGCATTATTTGCGGAAATGGGTGAAAAACCCTTTCGTGCCGATCAGCTCATGAAATGGCTATATCATTTCGGTGTCAGTGACTTCGAAGAGATGACCAACATCAACAAAGTGTTACGTCAAAAATTGGCGGTCCGCTGCGAGATCGTTGCACCAGAAATTTCGAGTTTCCAAAAATCGACCGATGGTACGATAAAATTTGCAATCAATGTTGGCCAAGGCCAAGAAGTGGAAACGGTTTATATTCCTGAGGATGATCGTGCGACCTTGTGTGTATCTTCACAGGTTGGCTGTGCGCTGGAATGTACTTTCTGCTCGACGGGTCAGCAAGGTTTTAATCGTAACTTAACGGTTTCTGAAATCGTCGGCCAAATCTGGCGCGTGTCGCACTTTTTAGGATTTGCAAAAGACACGGGCGAGCGTCCGATCACTAACGTCGTGATGATGGGCATGGGTGAGCCATTACTCAATTTAGCCAATGTGATCCCTGCGATGGACATCATGCTCGATGATTTTGGTTTTAGTTTATCAAAGCGCCGCGTGACTTTATCAACCTCAGGCGTAGTGCCAGCGTTAGATAAACTGGGCGATGCCATCGATGTGGCACTTGCTGTCAGTATTCATGCTCCCAATGATGAGTTGCGTGACATTCTGGTCCCGATCAATAAAAAGTATCCGCTGGATGAGTTTTTAGCGGGTATTCGTCGCTATATTGCTAAATCAAATGCTAACCGCGGCCGCGTGACGGTTGAATATGTGATGCTAGATCATATCAACGACAGCACAGACCAAGCCCATGAGTTAGCTAAGTTAATGAAAGATACACCTTGTAAGGTAAATCTGATCCCATTTAATCCGTATCCTGGCTCGCCTTATGGCCGCTCATCTAATTCACGTATCGACCGTTTTTCTAAGGTTCTTATGGAATACGGTTTTACTGTCATCGTACGTAAAACCCGTGGAGATGACATCGATGCCGCTTGCGGTCAGTTAGCAGGTGATATTCGCGACAGAACGAAACGTTTAGCGAAAAAACGCATGCAAGAAAACCAGATTTCAGTCACAATGAATTAACTCTTTGTTTGCACAGATTTATAGGCTTGCCCATGAAGCATGGATTGCCAAGGTTTTCGTTGATTTTAAGCCTGTCGTTATTGATGGCAGGATGCGTCACTGAGCGTACTTATACTGGGACAGATATTCCTGTTTCGGAACGAAAGTTAGACAAAGTCGCCGCCGCAAGAGAGCGGATGCAGCTCGGTTTAACCTATTTAAATCGAGGTAGCACGGAACAAGCCAAATACAATCTTGATAAAGCATTAGAATATGCTCCAGAGCTCGAAGATGTGCATACCGCTCTGGCTTATTACTATCAAACCGTGGGCGATTTAGTGCGTACCGAAGAGTCGTACATGAATGCCATTAGTACTAAGGACGCCTCTGGCGATTCCATGAATAATTTCGGGGTGTTTTTGTGCCAACAAAAGCAATACAACAAAGCTGAAAAAATGTTTTTGGCCGCAATTGAAATGCCCAAATATACGCGCACTGCCTCAAGCTATGAGAACTTAGGTCTTTGTAGTCGCGAAGCAGGACAAGCAGAAAAGGCACGACAGTATTTTCAGATGGCGTTAAAGTATGACCCGAGACGCTCGGTGTCATTACTGGAGTTGGCAGAGTTAGAAGTCGATCAAGGTGATTTTATTCAGGCGCGAAACCAATTAGCGCGCTATCACCAAGTGGCTGAGCAAACTCCAGAAAGTTTAGCGCTCGGGATCAAAATAGAGCAGGCAGTGAATGATGATGCCGCTGTGAAGAGATTTGGTATTTTATTGCTTGCCAAATTCCCAGCATCACCTCAGGCCAAGCAATACAGAGTTAATTTGCATCAATGAAAGATCATGAAACCAATGCGCCAGTTGAGTCGGTAGCACCGCAATCAGTCGCGCTAGATGTCACGCTTGGTACTTTATTAAAAGCCGCCCGCGAAAAAATGGGCCTTAGTATTCAAGATGCCGCTGTAAAGCTGCATCTACGTCCTCGTATTATTGAAGATATTGAAGCTGACAATTTTACCAATATTGCCTCATCGACTTATGTACGTGGCTATGTGAAAAACTACGCGCGTATGGTTAGTGCCGATGCGGCTTTGATTGAAGCTTGTCTTGTGCAGCAAGTGCCAGTCGTGACTGAGCCTGCAATGCAAAGTTTTTCACGCAAAACCACATATCAAGCTCGCGATACACGTTTAACTTGGCTGAGTATTTTTATCGTCATAGTGTTACTCGGTTCGTTAGTCGTCTGGTGGATGCAAAAAACGACTTTGCTGAGCACTATTGATGTGTCGCAACCCACGGCTGAAGAGGTCGCAGCAGCAAATCAGACGCTGCCAGGTGATGTGTTATTGACCGAAACGGATGCCAGTCCTCGTTTGACTGAGATTGCCGCAAACGGCTCAATGTCTATCGATGGTCCAATTAAAGATACTGATGCAAGCACTATTGATGTCAGCACAGGACCAACGGACAATAATTATCCTCAGACCGTTGATACGAGTAATGAAGATGGTGGTTCAGCAATCGCAGCCACTACGACAACGCCATCGGTTCCGCAAACGACAGCTCCTGTAGTCCAACAGCCTGTTAGTGCAACGCCTTCACCGACCACAACATCAACGACCACTGCCACTGCAGCAAGTACTTTGGTTGCTGTTGCAGGACAATCGATTATAGATGTCCAGTTGACGGGTGATTGCTGGATAAACATTGTTGATGCTAAAGGTAAAGCGTTAGTCGATGGTGTTAAAGGCGCTGGCGCAACAGTGCAAGTGAGCGGTGTGCCACCGTTTAAAGTCATTTTAGGTGCACCCCATGTAGCGACCTTAAGCTTAGATGGTCAAATTGTTAGCCTAGCGGATTTCCCCAAGGGACGAGTCGCGCGTTTAACCTTGCCTAAAGTCTAACGACCGCGTAATGATCTGCAGCACGTACCGAAATAGAGCGTATTAAGCATGTATAATGAAACTCCCATAAAAAGACGTCCTTCCACCCGCATTTATGTGGGTAATGTACCGATTGGTGATGGGGCGCCGATTGCTGTTCAGTCAATGACCAATACTAAGACTACAGATGTTGAAGCGACAATCGCTCAAATTCGTGCCTTAGAGAAAGTCGGTGCCGATATAGTGCGTATCTCTGTACCCACTATGGATGCGGCTGAAGCCTTTAAACTCATTAAGCAAGCGGTCAATGTTCCTTTAGTGGCCGACATTCATTTTGATTATCGCATTGCTTTAAAAGTTGCCGAGTACGGTGTCGATTGCCTTCGAATCAATCCGGGTAATATAGGCAATGAAGAGCGTATTCGTAGCGTGGTGGAATGTGCCCGTGACCATAATATTCCTATCCGTATTGGTGTGAATGGTGGTTCATTAGAAAAAGATCTAATGGACAAGTATAAAGAACCCACACCTGAAGCCTTGCTTGAATCAGCTATGCGTCATGTGGATATTCTGGATAGATTGAATTTTGACCAGTTTAAGGTCAGCGTTAAAGCCTCCGATGTATTTTTAGCGGTCGAATCTTACCGTTTATTAGCAAAACAAATTCGTCAACCCCTGCATTTAGGCATTACCGAAGCCGGTGGCGCGCGCGCGGGTTCAGTGAAATCGGCCGTAGGCTTAGGTATGTTATTGGCCGAAGGCATAGGTGATACCCTACGTATTTCCTTGGCCGCTGATCCGGTCGAAGAAATCAAAGTCGGTTTTGACATTTTAAAGTCACTGCGTATTCGTAGCCGTGGCATTAATTTCATTGCCTGTCCATCTTGTTCTCGTCAAGAGTTCGATGTGATCAGTACAGTCAATGAGTTAGAGCGTCGCCTCGAAGACGTGACTACCGCCATGGATGTGTCTATTATCGGCTGCGTAGTTAACGGCCCTGGTGAAGCCTTAGTGTCGCATATCGGCTTAACCGGTGGGCATAATAAGAGCGGATATTACGACGAGGGTGAACGTCAAAAAGAACGTTTTGACAACGATAACATTGTCGATTCCCTCGAAGCGAAAATTCGTGCAAAAGCCAGTCAAATGGCGAACCGTATTCAAATCAAAGACACAACTGAGTAATATGTACCCGCATTTGTGCATAGATTACGCCTAATGATGTTGAGCTAGGCCCCGAAACCGACGGGGTCGTTTTACGTTTTACGCTCAAAAGCCTATAATGCGTGACATTTTTATTAATTTAGCGAAATCGGACGAGTCGATACAGTGGCAAAACAGATCCAAGCGATTCGCGGAATGAATGACATTCTGCCAACTCAAAGTCCTCTATGGCAAAAAGTGGAAGCGGTACTACGTTCGAGCGTCAGTGCTTACGGTTACAGCGAAATCCGCACTCCAATAGTGGAAAATACAGATCTTTTTAAACGCTCTATCGGTGAAGTGACTGATATTGTTGAAAAAGAAATGTATACCTTCGCAGATAATAACGGTGACAGCTTAACGCTACGCCCTGAAGGTACCGCGTCGACAGTGCGTGCAGGTAACGAAAACGGTCTGCTATATAACCAAGAGCAACGTCTTTGGTATATGGGGCCTATGTTCCGCCACGAACGTCCACAAAAAGGCCGCTATCGCCAATTTAACCAATTTGGCGTTGAAGTGTATGGCATTGGCTCGGCTGATATTGATGCTGAAGTCTTGATGCTATCGGCACGCCTGTGGGAAAAACTCGGGATTAGCGAGCACGTCTCGCTGCAGCTAAATACCTTAGGTGATCCTGCTGAGCGCGCTGTTTATCGTGATGCCTTGATAGCGTTTTTAGAGCAGCATAAAGATGAGCTCGATGAAGACAGTAAGCGTCGCATGTACAGCAATCCACTGCGAGTATTGGATTCAAAAGATCAAAATGTCCAAGCCATATTGGTTGATGCACCTGAGTTAATGGATTTTCTCGGTGAAGAATCGAAGACACATTTTTCACAATTGCGTGAACTACTTGATGCTGTGGGTATCAAATACACCATTAATCCGCGTCTAGTACGTGGTTTAGATTACTATAATCGCACTGTATTTGAATGGGTTACATCTAGTTTAGGCTCACAAGGTACTGTACTTGCGGGTGGTCGCTACGATGGTTTAGTCGCCCAGTTAGGTGGTAAAGATACTCCAGCGGTCGGTTTTGCTATGGGCTTAGAGCGCATTGTCTTGCTGCTTGAAACCTTAGAGCTGACCAAAGATATTCCGCCAGAAGTGGATGTGTATGTCACGACCATGGGTGATAGCTGTCTGGTTGAAGCCATCAAGGTCGCGCAGGAATTACGTAACGCACTGCCAAACCTTAAAGTGATGAGTCACTGTGGCGGCGGTAACGTGAAGAAACAAATGAAGCGTGCCGACAAAAGCGGTGCGAGTGTGGCACTACTGATAGGTGAAGATGAACTTGCCGAAGGTATGGTTACGGTTAAACATTTACGCAATGACATCGAACAACAACGGGTAGCTCGAAGTGCCTTAGGCGCATTTTTGGCTGAACTGATCAAATAAAGGGGACGTGCGCGTGGAAATTTATAGCACAGAAGAACAACAAGTTGATGCTATCAAGCAGTTCTGGAAAGATTACGGAAATTCAATTTTAATCGGTGCCGTAGTGGGTTTAGGCGGCCTATATGCGTGGAATTATTATTCTGACGTTAAAGTGGCGCAAGCGGAAGAAGCTTCAAAAGCGTTCCAAAATTTGACCACTAAATCTGCCGATGAAGCCGCAATGCTTGCGGGTGTCGCCGAGTTTTCTAAAAATCACGATCAAAAGGGCTATCAAGCCTTGTTAGAACTGATCGTGGCCAAAACTGCGGTAGAAGCGAAGGATTATCCAAAAGCGATTGATGCCTTGAACAAGGTGATTGCGGCTAAACCTGGTGCTGGTTTAGATGTGATTGCGACTTTGCGTTTAGCACGAGTACAAGCAGAGCAAGGTCAAATTGATGCAGCTCTAGCGACCTTAGATCAAGTAACAGATAAAGCTTTCTTCGCTCAGCGCGATGAGTTGAAAGGTGATTTCTTAGTTCGTCAAGGTGAAGTTGAGAAGGCAAAAACAGCTTATCAAGCTGCCATGGACAATGGTGGTGTGGTGACAAGCCCTGCGCTTAAAATCAAACTTGATAGCCTAAATCAGGCATAAGGGATCCCTTGATGAAGTCTTGGTGCAAAAACCTGCTAGCCGCTGGATTAAGTCTGGCCATGTTATCCGCCTGTTCGTCGAGCGATGTCGAAGAAGAACCGGTAAGTGAGTTAACTGCCATTCAGGCGACAGTGTTTCCTGAAGTGAGTTGGAGCACCTCTGTCGGCAATGGTGTTGGAGATTATTATTCTCGCCTCGCCCCCGCCGTTAGTTATGGAAAAATTTTTGCCGCCGACCGTTATGGTGAAGTGGTTGCCTTCGATGAGGCCACTGGCGAGCGCGTTTGGACTAAAGATTTCAGCGAAGAGTTTCGTGATAACGCTTTAGCGAAAAATAAAGGTGCGCGTATTGCTGCTGGTGTGACTGCTGCGCGTAATAAAGTCTTTTTAGGTGGCGAAAGTGGGCTGCTTGCTGCATTGAACGCTGAAGATGGTCAAGTGTTATGGCATGTCGTTGCTGGCGGTGAATTACTGTCTGCTCCCACTGTGGCCGATGACGTCGTGGTGGTCAGTACCAGTTCTGGTTCACTCGAAGCGTTTAACGTCGATACTGGCGCTAAGCTGTGGGTGTATGAAATGCAATTGCCGAATCTGACCCTGCGCGGTACAGGTTCTGCAGCTTACGAAGCGGGTGGTTTCTTCATAGGTACCGCCGATGGCAAAGTGGCTGTTGTGATTAAAAACAATGGTCAAGCTGCGTGGGAACAGGCGATTTACAATCCAACGGGTGGTAACGAGTTTACGCGTATGGCCGACGTGGATATGACGCCCTTGATCCTTGGCGACAACTTATATGCAGTGAGCTACAACGGTAACTTAGTGTCGATGGAACTGCGCACGGGTCGAGTTGTGTGGACACGTAAGTATTCTAGCTTTAACGAGTTAGCATCAGCGGGCCTAAGCTTGTACTTAGTTGACGATCACAGCCGTATCTACTCAGTTGATAAACGTAACGGTTTGGAACTGTGGAGTAATTCTGAGTTAGCTAACCGCACTCTGACATCTCCGGCTGTATATAAAGACTATTTAGTTGTGGGTGATTTCGAAGGTTATTTACACTTCATCGATCGCAGTACAGGGACGATTGTGGGTCGTGTCCAAGTGGACAGCTCAGGATTATACAGCCAGCCGTTAGTGGTGGATGATAAAATCTATGTTCAAGGTCGCAGCGGAAAGTTGGCTGTTGTAACACTTCCATAGTTAAAAGTGTTATCCTTGCTGAGCCCCTGGAAGTGTGTTCCGGGGGCTTTTTATTGAAAAGTTTTTTAGAGGCAAAATCATGATCCCTGTAGTGGCCCTTGTTGGTCGGCCGAACGTCGGTAAATCCACCCTATTTAATCGTCTTACGCGCACGCGTGATGCGCTGGTTGCTGACTTTCCTGGCCTAACACGTGACCGTAAATATGGTCGAGCATTCTTATCCGGCTATGAGTTCATTGTGGTCGATACCGGCGGTATCGATGGCACTGAAGAAGGGATCGAGACGAAAATGGCTGAGCAATCCCTTGCTGCCATTGAAGAAGCCGATGTCGTTCTATTTATGACCGATGCGCGCGCGGGTTTAACCGCTGCGGATCTGTCGATTGCACAGCACTTACGTAGCCGTCAAAAAACCACCTTTGTGGTTGCTAACAAAGTTGACGGTATTGATGCCGATTCAGCTTGTGCCGAGTTTTGGTCTTTAGGTCTAGGTGAAGTTTACCAAATGGCGGCGTCTCAAGGACGCGGCGTGACTAATATGATCGAATACGCGCTGACCCCTTATGCCGAAGCGATGGGCATTGTGCGTCAAGGTGAAGACGAAGTTACTGAAGAGCGTGAATATACCGAAGAAGAAGCCGAAGCTGAGCAAAAGCGTCTGCAAGATTTACCTATCAAGCTGGCGATCATAGGTAAACCTAACGTAGGTAAGTCGACCCTGACTAACCGTATTCTAGGTGAAGAGCGTGTCGTGGTATTTGATGAACCCGGTACGACCCGTGACAGTATTTACATTCCAATGGAACGCGAAGGTCGCGAGTACGTGATTATCGATACTGCGGGTGTTCGTCGCCGCAGTAAAGTACATCAAGTCATTGAGAAATTCTCAGTGATCAAGACCTTGAAAGCGGTTGAAGATGCTAACGTGGTGTTGCTTATCATCGATGCCCGTGAAGGGATTGCCGAACAAGATTTAGGTCTGTTGGGTTTCGCACTCAATGCGGGTCGCGCTTTGGTTATTGCCGTCAACAAGTGGGATGGTATCGACCAAGGGATTAAAGATCGTGTGAAAAGCGAGCTTGACCGTCGTCTTGGTTTTATCGACTTTGCCCGTATTCACTTTATTTCGGCGCTGCACGGTACTGGTGTTGGCCATTTATTTGAATCGATTGAAGAAGCTTACGACAGTGCTACACGCCGCGTCAGCACTTCTATGCTGACCCGTATTATGCAAATGTCGCAGGACGATCACCAGCCGCCATTAGTGAATGGCCGTCGTGTGAAGCTTAAATACGCTCACGCCGGTGGTTACAATCCGCCAATCGTGGTCATTCACGGTAACCAAGTGAGTAGACTGCCTGACTCGTACAAACGCTACATGATGAACTACTTCCGTCGTTCGTTGAAAGTGGTGGGTACGCCAATCCAGCTACGTTTCCAAGAGGGTGATAACCCATTTGAAAACAAGACTGAGAAGTTAACTATGAGCCAAGAGCGCCGTCGCAAACGCGCACAAAGCCATATCAAAGACAGAAAAACCAAATAGTGTTTTTTACCAGACACATTTGAAACAAAAGGAACCTTAGGGTTCCTTTTGTGTTTTAAGACTATTTCAGCGTCATGTAGATTTATTCGAGCGGCTTTATCTGAGTGACGGTTGAAATCACTTGTCCATGGCGCAAGCGGGTCTGCAAACTATCACCGATGGCCAGTTTATCAGCAGAGTCGACCACTTGATGGTGGATGTCAGTGGTAATGCTGTAACCACGGCTTAACGTGGCAAGCGGACTGACGGTTTCGAGTTGATGGGCCGCGTATTTTATCCGCTGTTCACTTTGGCTGAGTTTGTCCTGCAATGCATCCTGTAAGCGGCTCGCAAGATAGCTTAAGCGGTTACCCTCAATGGCGAGTTTATGCTTGGGAGATTGCTGTTCAAGGCGGCTTGCGAGCAACTGCTGACGGCGGCTGAGCAGATGCAAGCGATTCGACAGCGCGGACTCTAGTCGTAATTGCATCTCATCGAATCTTTGTTCGAACTGCTGCAAAGTCCGTTTAGGGTCTTGGCGTTGCAGTCTGTGCTCTAGCAAACTAAGTCGTCTTTCTTGTTTAAGCTGATAATGTTTCGCGCTTTGTTGCAGGCGCGATAAGGCTGTGGCGAGTTTTTGCGCCTTATTATCACTGTCTTGTGATAATAGCTCCGCGCCCGCAGAGGGTGTTGGGGCGCGGATATCAGCAACATAATCACTGATAGTCGTATCAACCTCGTGGCCGACGGCGCTGACAATGGGCAGGGCGCTGTTATAAATCGTGTGGGCGAGGGCTTCGCTGTTAAAACACCACAAATCCTCAAGCGAACCGCCGCCGCGGGTGAGCAGTAATACATCGACTTCTAAACGTTGGTTGGCGATATTGATTGCCTGACAAATACTCTGCGCCGCGGTTTCGCCCTGAACTTGGGTCGGATAGATAATGACTTCAATCGAAGGATCGCGCCTTGCCAATACATGTAAAACATCACGGATCGCCGCACCCGTAGGTGACGTAATAACGCCAATGCGTTGAATATTTTTGGGTAGCAATCTTTTGGTGTCGGCGGCGAATAATCCTTCGGCGGCGAGCTTCATCTTGAGTGCATCGAACTGCTGGGCGAGTAATCCATCCCCAGCGGGCAGCATGGACTCAATTAATAATTGATAGTCGCCTCTGGGTTCATAAACGCTGATCGCGCCTTTGACCAGCACTTGCTGACCATTGATGGGCTTAAAGCTGACCGTCTGGTTACGGCCCTTAAACATGGCGCAACGGATCTGTGAAGAGTGGTCTTTTAAGGTGAGATACCAATGACCTGAGCTGGGGGAGGAAAAGTTGGATATTTCGCCATTAAGCCAAATTTTACCCAGTTGTCCTTCGAGAATTTGTCTGACTTCACCATTGAGCCGCGAGACAGTATAAATGTTGTTTTTGGTGCCTTGCATCGAATAACTCAATAAAATGGGGATATTTACTATTTTCCATTTACCAGTGGCGATATGCAAGGTATAATCCCGCCGCAATATTTCACCTCTAAATCCTACTCAACTGGGGAGATGTTGCATATGCTACGTTTAATTAAAGAAGCGCTTACTTTTGACGATGTGTTGCTTGTTCCTGCGCATTCGACTGTACTCCCAAATACCGCCATTCTAAAAACTCGCCTGACCAATACCATTGAATTGAATATCCCACTTGTGTCTGCCGCTATGGACACAGTTACCGAAGCTCGTCTTGCGATCGCGATGGCGCAGGAAGGCGGCTTAGGCTTTATTCATAAAAACATGAGCATTGAAAAACAAGCCGAAGAAGTTCGTAAAGTAAAAATTTACGAAGCGGGCGTGGTTCAACAACCTGTGACTGTTACCCCATCAACGACCTTAGCCGATCTGAAAGTGTTAACACTGAAGAATGGTTTTGCGGGTTATCCCGTGGTCAACGAAGCCAACGAGCTGGTTGGTATCATCACTGGCCGTGACGTACGTTTCGTGACAGATTGGAGCAAAACGGTAGAAGAAGTGATGACGCCTAAAGCGCGTTTAGTCACTGTTGCCGAAGGCACTAAATTAGATGAAGTGCAAAAATTGATGCACTCACATCGTATCGAAAAAGTTCTTGTGGTTGATGATAACTATAAGCTGAAAGGCCTCATCACAGTTAAAGACTTCGAAAAAGCCGAACGTAAACCGAATGCCTGTAAAGATGAGTTAGGCCGTTTACGTGTTGGTGCCGCCGTAGGTGCGGGCGCTGGTAATGAAGAGCGTGTTGACGCTCTGGTTAAAGCCGGTGTTGACGTTTTACTTATCGATTCTTCCCACGGTCATTCCGAAGGCGTTTTACAACGCATTCGTGAAACTCGCGCTAAACATCCTGATTTGCAAATTATCGGTGGTAACGTTGCCACGGCTGAAGGTGCATTAGCCTTAGTCGAAGCGGGTGTTAACGCAGTTAAAGTGGGTATTGGCCCAGGTTCTATCTGTACGACTCGTATCGTGACAGGCGTGGGCGTACCACAAATTACCGCAGTATCCGATGCTGCCGCAGCCATGAAGAGCCTAGGTATTCCTGTGATTGCCGACGGCGGCATTCGTTTCTCTGGCGATTTAGCCAAAGCATTAGCCGCGGGTGCATCTTGCATCATGGCGGGTTCAATGTTTGCGGGAACTGAGGAAGCTCCGGGCGAAACTGAGTTATATCAAGGCCGTGCCTATAAATCCTACCGTGGTATGGGTTCATTAGGCGCTATGTCTCAAGGTTCTTCTGACCGCTATTTCCAATCGGACAATGCTGCCGATAAGTTAGTCCCCGAAGGTGTAGAAGCGCGCGTGCCTTATAAAGGCAAGTTGAAGGAAATCATCCATCAACATATGGGCGGCCTACGTTCTTGTATGGGATTAACAGGTTGCGCCACCATTCTAGAGCTGAATGAAAAAGCCCAATTTGTGAAAGTGACTTCAGCAGGCATGGGCGAATCCCATGTACATGATGTGACTATCACGAAAGAAGCGCCGAACTACCGTTCAGGTTCTTAATCGTTTGATAAGAGGGGCGGCGTAAGCCGCCTCTTTGTAAAACGTATGATCCAATACTTAAAGCTGGCAATCGCTGCTTTGAGCAATGTTAAAACAATAGATGAGATAAAGGTTACCCATGAGCGATATTCATGAGCACAAGATACTGATCCTCGATTTTGGATCCCAGTACACTCAACTGATTGCCCGTCGTATCCGTGAAATCGGCGTTTACTGTGAATTATGGGCTTGGGATGTCACCGAAGCCCAAATCCGCGAATTTGCCCCGAACGGCATTATTCTTGCGGGCGGACCAGAAAGTGTCACGGCTGAAAACTCGCCGCGTGCGCCTGAATACGTCTTTACCGCAGGTGTGCCGGTACTGGGCATTTGTTACGGCATGCAAACCATGTCTGAGCAGTTGGGCGGTAAAGTGATCCAAGGTGTGGGCGAAGGTGAATTCGGCTACGCTCAAATTGAAATGCTAACAGATTCATTGCTATTCAAAGGCATCGAAGATGCGGTTAGCAGTGACGGCAAACCCTTACTCGACGTATGGATGAGCCACGGCGATAAAGTGTCGGCTATTCCTGAAGGGTTTGTGGCGGTCGCTAAAACGGACACTTGCCCATTTGCCGCTATGGCAAACGAAGAAAAGCAATTCTTCGGCGTACAGTTCCACCCAGAAGTGACCCACACTCGCCAAGGTATGCGCATGTTATCGCACTTTGCCTTAGACATTTGTGGCTGTGCAGCCAACTGGAAACCCTCCTCTATCATTGAAGATGCGATTGAGCGCTTGAAGAAGCAAATCGGTGATGATGAAGTGATTTTAGGATTATCGGGCGGTGTTGATTCTTCGGTTGTGGCTATGCTGCTACACCGCGCTATCGGCAAAAAACTGACCTGCGTATTCGTTGATAACGGTTTATTACGTTTGAATGAAGCCGAGCAAGTGATGGAAATGTTTGGCGATCATTTCGGCCTGAATATCATCCACGTTGATGCGGAAAACCGTTTCCTCGATGCGATGAAAGGCGAAGCCGATCCAGAAGCTAAGCGTAAGATCATCGGCCGCGTATTCGTGGAAATTTTCGATGAAGAATCGAAAAAATGCGCCAATGCCAAATGGTTAGCGCAAGGCACGATTTATCCAGACGTGATTGAATCTGCCGGCAGTGCCACAGGCAAAGCACATGTGATTAAATCTCACCATAACGTTGGCGGTTTGCCAGCCGATATGGCGCTCGGTTTAGTCGAGCCTCTGCGTGAACTGTTCAAAGACGAAGTGCGTAAAATTGGTCTTGAGTTAGGCCTGCCATACAACATGCTTTATCGTCACCCGTTCCCTGGACCCGGTCTTGGTGTGCGTGTATTAGGTGAAGTGAAGAAAGAATACTGTGACTTGCTGCGCCGCGCCGATGCTATCTTCATCGAAGAACTGCATAAAGCCGACTTATACAATAAAGTCAGTCAAGCCTTTACTGTGTTCTTACCTGTACGCTCTGTTGGCGTGATGGGCGATGGCCGTAAATATGACTGGGTTGTATCACTGCGCGCAGTTGAAACAATCGATTTTATGACAGCTCATTGGGCACATCTGCCCTATGATTTCTTAGGCCGCGTATCAAACCGCATCATTAACGAAGTCGATGGCATTTCCCGTGTGGTTTACGATATCTCTGGCAAGCCGCCAGCGACTATCGAATGGGAATAAGTTAATTATTTGAATTAACGATTAAAAGGCGCCGAGTGCGCCTTTTTTGTTGTTTGATGGATTAACTTAGGTTGAATGACTCAGCCGTGAAATATCTGTGCGTGACTGATATAATCCGGCATTATTTTTGGGCGAATCGATTGAGGGCATGAGTGGACCAAATGCAGCAAGATGAACAATCTCAGCAAGATGAACATTGGATGCAAGTCGCGATGCTGATGGCAGAAAAAGCCGAGGCCGAGGGCGAAGTGCCCGTGGGTGCGGTATTGGTCAAAGACGGTCAGCAGATTGCGACGGGTTACAATTTATCCATTAGCCAGCACGATCCTAGCGCCCATGCGGAAATTTTATGTTTGCGGGAAGCAGGGCGTTTGGTCGAAAACTATCGTCTTTTAGATGCGACTTTATATGTCACGCTTGAACCTTGCGCTATGTGTGCGGGCGCTATGGTGCATAGCAGAATTGCTCGTGTGGTATTTGGTGCACGGGATGAAAAAACGGGAGCAGCGGGTACTGTGCTGAATTTGCTGCAACATCCGGCGTTTAATCACCAAGTTGAAGTCACATCTGGGGTGCTGGCCGATGCTTGTAGCGCGCAATTGAGTCGTTTTTTTAAACGTCGCAGGGAAGAGAAAAAAGCCCTGAAACAGGCCCAAAAGGCGCAGCAAGCGATTGGATAAGTGGCGATTAACGTGACAGAATTAATCCTGAGACTGAATAAAAGTAAAGAAGAGTTTTTGACGATTTAAAATACGGCGATGACGAATTTTTAGCAAAGTACGACGACGCGCAACGGTATTGTTGATAGTTTTTCTTCTCATATTGACCCCATTAATTGTTATTATCGATGCCCTACAGAGATTTATCTTAGGTCATAACCCAAGACAGTAGCAGTTGCACAGGAGTGCAGCAATAGCACTGGTCAGATAAGCTGAACTAAGCGATGTTTTTCATCGCAAATTTGAGTTAGTTTGGCAAACCTTAATTCGGTTCTCCTGTTGTTTGATATCGCACCTTGTTGAAGACGTCTACGTACATCTTGATGTTTTTATGTTGATGTTCTAGTTGTGTAACACTCTGTGCTTGATACATAAGAAGTGAGTTGTTGGATTGTCGTTTGGCCCATACACTTAAGCGCTAACGAGTTAAGCTATTTAGGTTGATCAGGGCTTAACGTTCCCGCAGGAAGCACGGGTTCTTCCGCGGTAAGATCGCTCGAGTCTTCATCGGGGTCAGGTTGTTTCGACTGATTATCCACCCAGACTAACGTGTCATAGTAGCGACGGATGCTGTCGACGTAATGAACGGCTTCACTGCCTCGGGCGTAACCATAACGTGTTTTTTGATAATATTTACGCTTTTGCAGTAGCGGTAGTACCTTTTTTAAATCTCGCCAAGCATTGGGATTTAACTCCATCGATTCCGCAAGCTTACGTGCATCTTCAATATGGGCATATCCTATGTTGTAAGAGGCCAGCGCAAACCACATGCGTTGACTCTCGGGGATCGATTCTGGCAGGCGATTGATCATATCGTTCAAATACGCCGCGCCGCCGCGAATACTTTCTTCGGCATCGAGTCGGTTGGTGATCCCAATCTCTTTGGCGGTTGGCTGAGTCAACATCATCATGCCACGCACTCCTGTGGCCGAGCGGGCATTAGGATTCCAATGTGATTCTTGATAGCTGGTTGCTGCCAGTTTACGCCAATCTAAATTGCCTGCATGGGTTTCAAATAATTGTCGATAACGCGGCAATACTGTCTCAATGGCACGGATAAATGCGCGAGTATCGATATAATCGAAGCGTTTTACATGACCAAAGTATTTCTCGTTGAGGTGATCCAGCGTGCCGGCAAGCTTCTCTTGGTGCCAAAAGGCCAGCAATTTACTCATAAGTTCATCACTGTGAGTGGGAGGTAATAGCCAGATCACATCGAGTTTTTCTTCTAGCACAGGACCTGAGCGTAAGTCGGGCAGGTAGCGACGGTTGATCTGTACGCTACTAGAGTCGGCGATAGTGTAGTCAATTTCTTTGTTGGCAATCATAGCCAACAACTCTTCACTGTCTTTGTCGGTAATTTGATCCCACACCAGCGTTGGATAATGCTTTTGCAACTGGGTCAAGGTCTCGACGAAGGAAGAGTCGGCGATAACGGTGATCTTGCCTTTTAAGTCGCTGATGTCTTTTGGGGTTGGCATGCCTTCGCGATACACCAACACTTGATTCACCCGGTATAGCGGTGGACCTAAGCGGAACTGTTCTCGCCTTGTGGGCGTTTCTGTCATGCCTGCAGCAATAATATCGATTTCATTCTTTTTGAGGGCTTCGTACAACTCGATACGGTTTGTGTAGGGCACCATTTTTAAGGGCACATTTAAGTATTCGGCAAACAATACCGCCATATCGTAATCGAAACCGCTATCACCTTGGCCCGAGGTCATATAAATCTGTGGGCCGTAAAGTGTACCGACTCTTAGCTCAGTTAATTTTTTTGGCACGAATTCTGTTTCGTCCACGGTCACCTGCTGACAGGCAGTCAGTAGGAAACCTAAGATAAGAGCGAACAGAAATCGAGTCATTAAATGTACTTATAGTAAATAAAATCAATATTATAGATAGCGAGTTAACAGTGGGGCATTAGTGGTGAACTGGCTGACATTGGTGGGATTATATCCGTTTGTCTGCGATTTCGAAAAAAAATCATTCTGGGGGAAAGTGCAGTCGACACAATACTGGGCTTTTTATATCACAGGAAACACTGTTTTGCGTAAGGTCGCAGGTGATTTGTGACAGACATTTCCTTATAATAGCGCCACCTCTGACCCCTGCAATAATAAATAATAAGGTGAATAGACGTGATGGAGATCATCCGCGGAGCCCCTGCACTCTCGACGTTTAGGGTGCAAAAGCTGATGGAGGCCTGCGAAAACGCGGCGCTTCCGGTACGCCAAATCTATGCTGAGTATGTCCATTTAGCGGATTTGAGCGAGTTGCTCGACACAAATGAACGCCAGCAACTTGAAAAAATTCTCACCTATGGACCTGCGATAGAAGCTCATATCCCCCAAGGTTCACTCCTGTTTGTCACTCCTCGCCCCGGTACTATTTCTCCTTGGTCTTCAAAAGCTACTGACATCGCGCACAATTGTGGCCTTGGTAAAGTGAAGCGTTTGGAGCGAGGCGTTGCGTATTATGTCGAGTCAGATGCACTGACAGCGCCTCAGCAACAAGCCTTAAATGCGTTGCTGCACGATCGCATGGTTGAAATTATCCTCGATGATTTTACCAAAGCCGATGTGTTGTTCAAACGCACTGAGCCTGCGCCGTTTAAGAGCGTCAATATTCTTGCCGAAGGTCGCCGCGCACTTGAAGTGGCTAACACTGAATTGGGGCTTGCCTTAGCCGAAGATGAAATCGACTATTTAGTCGAGAACTTCGTCCGTTTAGGCCGTAATCCCCATGACATCGAATTGATGATGTTTGCTCAGGCGAACTCTGAGCATTGTCGTCATAAGATTTTTAACGCAGATTGGACCATTGACGGTGAAGTTCAGCCTAAGTCACTGTTCAAGATGATCAAGAACACCTTTGAAACCACGCCTGATCACGTGTTATCTGCCTACAAAGATAACGCTGCTGTGATGGAAGGTTCGGTTGCGGGTCGTTTCTTCCCCGATCCTGATGGGGTATACAACTACCACACTGAACCAATGCACATCCTGATGAAAGTGGAAACCCACAACCATCCAACCGCTATCAGCCCATATCCTGGCGCTGCAACCGGTTCGGGTGGTGAAATCCGTGATGAAGGCGCGACAGGTCGTGGTTCTAAACCTAAAGCGGGTTTAACAGGCTTTAGTGTATCCAATTTAAAAATCCCAGGTTTTGTTCAACCATGGGAAGGTAACTATGGCAAGCCAGAGCGTATCGTCAGTGCGCTGGACATCATGACCGAAGGTCCTCTTGGCGGCGCGGCATTTAACAACGAGTTTGGTCGTCCGGCATTGGTCGGTTATTTCCGTACCTATGAGCAGGAAGTCAGCAGCCACAACGGTGTTGAAGTCCGTGGTTACCACAAGCCGATTATGTTAGCCGGTGGTTTAGGTAACATTCGTGAAGAACACGTACAAAAGGGCGAAATCACCGTTGGCGCTAAGCTGATTGTGCTGGGTGGCCCAGCGATGAACATTGGTTTGGGTGGCGGCGCTGCTTCATCTATGGCATCGGGTCAATCGAGTGAAGATCTCGACTTTGCTTCTGTGCAACGTGAAAACCCAGAAATGGAACGTCGTTGTCAGGAAGTGATTGACCGCTGTTGGCAGCTTGGCGATAAAAACCCTATCCAATTTATCCACGATGTGGGTGCGGGCGGTTTGTCGAACGCTTTCCCAGAACTTGTGAATGACGGTGAGCGCGGCGGTTTATTTAATCTGCGTAATGTGCCTTCGGATGAGCCTGGCATGAGCCCGCTGGAAATCTGGTGTAACGAATCACAAGAGCGTTATGTGATGTCAATTGCCCCTGAAAACCTCGCGCTATTTACTGCCATCTGTGAGCGTGAGCGCGCACCGTTTGCGGTGGTGGGTGAAGCGACGGCGGAAAAACATTTAACGCTTAGCGACAGCCATTTCGACAATAATCCTATCGATTTACCGCTCGAAGTCTTATTAGGCAAAGCGCCTAAGATGAGCCGCGATGTGGTATCGGCCAAAGCCGTATCGCCAGCGCTCGAACAAAACAAGATTGATGTTAAAGAAGCGGTTAAACGCGTACTGAGCTTGCCTACAGTCGCAGATAAAACCTTCCTTATCACTATTGGCGACCGCACAGTTACAGGTTTAGTTAACCGTGACCAAATGGTTGGTCCATGGCAAGTGCCTGTGGCCGATTGCGCTGTGACTGCGGCAAGCTTTGATACCTACGCCGGTGAAGCTATGTCACTGGGTGAACGTACACCGCTAGCGCTACTAGACTTTGGCGCCTCTGCCCGTATGGCTGTGGCTGAGTCAATCATGAACATCGCTGGTGCCGATATCGGTTCATTTAAGCGTATTAAGCTTTCTGCCAACTGGATGTCTGCCGCGGGTCACCCTGGTGAAGATGCGGGTCTTTATGAAGCGGTGAAAGCCGTAGGTGAAGAATTGTGTCCAGAGCTGAGCCTGACCATTCCGGTCGGTAAAGACTCTATGTCGATGAAGACTGCATGGCAGCAAGATGGCGCGGATAAAACCGTGACGTCGCCTATGTCATTGGTCATTACCGCCTTTGGTGTGGTGCAAGATATTCGCAATACAGTGACGCCAGAGCTACGCACCGATAAAGGCGAAACGTCTTTACTGTTAGTGGATTTAGGTGCGGGCAAAAATCGTTTAGGCGGTTCTTGTTTAGCCCAAGTGTTTGGTGAGCTGGGTGATATTGCGCCGGATCTTGACGATGCTGCACTGCTGCGCGGTTTCTTCGAAACGATGCAAAATCTGGTGGCTAAGAAGTCGGTTATCGCTTACCACGACCGTAGCGACGGTGGTTTATTCACTACCTTAGTGGAAATGGCTTTTGCCGGTAATACAGGTTTAGACATAGATGTAGAAGACTTGCAGGGCACTGATTTAGAACGACTCTTTAATGAAGAGCTCGGCGCTGTATTGCAAGTGAGCCGTGACAATGCTGCGAAAATTGCCGCTCAGTTCGCTATCGCTGGCGTGCCTTGCCATGTGATCGGAACTCTAGCCGACGATCAACGCATCACTATTAAAGATGGCGCGCGTGAAATCTTCAGTGATACCCGTGTAGCGCTGCGTACTGTGTGGTCAGAAACCACGTATCGTATGCAAGCTCTGCGTGATAACCCAGCGTGCGCGCTTGAAGAGTTCAAACTTAAGCAAGACGAAACTGATTTAGGCTTAACCGTTAACTTAAGTTTTGATCCAAGCACTGATGTTGCCGCACCTTATATCCTTAAGGGCGCTGCGCCTAAGATGGCGATTTTGCGTGAGCAGGGCGTTAACTCCCACGTGGAAATGGCAGCTGCTTTTGACCGCGCTGGATTTGAAAGCCGCGACGTACACATGTCGGACATTTTATCTGGCCGTATCAGCCTAGAGGATTTCCAAGGCCTAGTGGCCTGTGGTGGCTTCTCCTACGGTGACGTATTAGGCGCAGGTGAAGGTTGGGCTAAGTCGATTCTGTTTAATGAGCGAGCTCGCGATGAGTTTTCTCGTTTCTTTGAACGTGACTCAAGCTTTGCCCTTGGCGTGTGTAATGGCTGTCAAATGCTGTCAAACCTGAAAGAAATTATCCCAGGTAGCGAGCACTGGCCACGTTTTGTGCGTAACCGCTCGGAGCGTTTCGAAGCGCGTTTCAGCTTAGTTGAAGTGCAACAGAGCCCGTCGTTATTCTTCCAAGGTATGGCCGGTTCACGTATGCCCATTGCTGTATCTCACGGTGAAGGTTTGGCTGAGTTTGCTAGCCCTGAAGCGCTGGCGATTGCCGAAGCGTCAGGCACGATTGCGCTGCGTTTTGTCAATGGTAAAGGTGATATCGCGACTCAGTATCCACAAAACCCGAACGGCTCGCCAAATGGCTTGACTGGGATTTGTACCACAGATGGCCGCGTAACCTTGATGATGCCGCACCCCGAACGTGTATTCAGAACTGTGGCTAACTCTTGGCATCCAGATGTTTGGGGTGAAGATAGCCCTTGGATGCGTATGTTCCGTAATGCGCGAGTGACCTTAGGTTAAGCGTTTAAAGTCAACGGCTTTTGCCTTTGTTGAGGGGCAAAAGCAGGTTAATGAAAGCGTAAAAAAGGAGCGATAATTTCGCTCCTTTTTTTATATATAAAATGCATTTTATGGAAGTGATTGTATTTCAAATTATTAACGCTTATTGCAAATAATCTAATGGATTAAAGTGGCAAAATAGCCACTTTAATCGGTAAATACCTATTAATAGGTATGTTGCGCATTTGATACGGGGCGTGGTGTTTTATGGGGTTCTGGTGTTGTTGGGGGATGCTAGGGTCTTAATATAGAAAAAGCCCCCAATCTCAGGGAGATGGGGGCCCGTTTTGCGCTAACAAAACTTCACATAAATGCAATAAATTTCACGAGTAATTCTGGGGATTATTTCAGCTCATTAGCTGTATAAAGTTCAACAAAAACACGCTTGTAGCTGTTAACCAGACGTTCAAATAATTTAGTCATATCGATATCTCCACACCAAAAGTTAGTACCTATGTGCGCGAAGTTGGTCTTGGCTGGGCTACGACACCAGTTCTACCAAATTGTCTCCTTAACACAGGACATATATTAAACAACTTAGGTTAGCTTCTCAAACGAGAAAAAATACAAATATTCATTATTAAAACTAATGCATTTTAGCCTGTTAGATTGTGGTTTTTTATATTTATATGTATTTATATTTGATTTTAAAGGTTTTAAATTGTGGCCACTTAAATTTGTGACAATATTTTTTTAGTTAATTTGTTGCAACATTATTTATTTATTGGTTTTTTGATGGTTAGAGCTGATTTTTACTGCCTAGTTGGTAAAAGTATGACTTTATATTAATTAATGGCTGCTCAATACTCTTGTTTTTATCGATTGTCAATCCTCTCTGGTGGGGAAGTGTGTGCCTCACCGCAAAACCCACCTAAACCCCTGAGTTTGATTGATTTGCATCAAAGCGAGGTGGTATAAAATAGCCACAAATGAAAATGAATAAATATCTTAACTATCTGATATTTATATCGATGAAATCATTTGATTGAGTGAGTGGTAGGGCGTCGGTCTCAGTTACTTGCGATAGTGTGACTCGCGTCTCAATATGCAACAGATATTGGTACTTTTTAGCCCTTGCTGCTTCGAACTAATGCAAAAGATTAAATTTAACGGTTTATACTGTTGTCGCAGATATAAACACAAAATGAAAACTCACTATCCTACAAAGGCACTTGCTGTGATTGACGCGGGTTTTGTCATAGCAATTGGACGCACCAAGTAAGGAGTCACCGATGATTGTTGAAGAGGTTGTTGAGCTATCGCGGTTGCAGTTTGCGCTGACAGCCATGTATCACTTCCTATTTGTTCCCTTGACTTTGGGGTTGGCATTTTTGCTGGCTATCATGGAATCACTGTATGTGATGACAGATAAACAAATTTATAAAGATATGACTAAGTTCTGGGGTAAGTTATTTGGTATTAACTTTGCCTTGGGGGTTACCACAGGTTTGGCAATGGAATTCCAGTTTGGTACTAACTGGTCTTACTATTCGCATTACGTAGGGGACATCTTTGGTGCGCCTCTGGCTATTGAAGGTTTAATGGCCTTCTTCCTTGAATCTACCTTCGTGGGTATGTTCTTCTTCGGTTGGGATCGTTTCACTAAGCGTCAGCATTTAGTCGTGACTTGGTTAGTGGCCTTTGGTTCTAACATGTCCGCATTGTGGATCTTAGTGGCAAACGGTTGGATGCAAAACCCTGTGGGTTCAGTGTTTAACTACGAAACCATGCGTATGGAAATGACCAGCTTCGCTGAGGTTGTGTTTAACCCTGTCGCGCAGGTTAAGTTTGTTCACACCGTCGCTTCGGGTTATGTGGCGGGTGCCATGTTTGTACTGGCGATCAGTGCTTATTACATCCTCAAGAAACGTGACTTACCTTTTGCTCGTCGCTCATTCGCGATTGCGGCAAGCTTTGGTATGGCGGCGATTCTGTCGGTTATCGTGTTAGGTGACGAATCTGGCTATAAAGTGGGTGAAGCACAGCGCGTTAAGTTAGCAGCGATTGAAGCTGAGTGGCATACAGAGCCTGCTCCAGCGGCCTTTACTGCTGTCGGTTTTCCGAATCAAGAAACCATGAAAACAGATTTTGCAGTCAAAATTCCTTATGCGATGGGTATAGTGGCAACACGCTCGTTGGATGAAGAAGTGACTGGTATTCATGACTTGATTGCTGAGCATGAAGTGCGTATCCGTAACGGTATGAAAGCCTATGCCATGCTAGTGAAACTGCGTGCGGGTGAAGAAACTCCTGAACTACGTGCTGCTTTTGAAGAAGCGAAAGTCGACTTAGGCTACGGTTTCTTACTGAAACGCTACACAGACAAAGTGGTCGATGCGACTGAAGAGCAAATTAAAGCAGCAGCTAAAGATTCTATCCCGAACGTAGCACCGATTTTCTGGAGCTTCCGTGTGATGGTAGGTCTAGGCTTTATCATGTTGTTCGTATTTGCTGCGGCATTCTGGCAAAGCACACGTCATCAAATCGCCGAGAAAAAATGGGTACTTAAAGCTGCACTTTATAGCTTGCCATTGCCTTGGATCGCGATTGAGTGTGGTTGGTTTGTGGCTGAGTATGGTCGTCAACCTTGGACGATTTCTGAGGTACTACCGACCTTTATGTCTGCGTCAAGCTTAACGACTGGCGACTTATGGTTCAGTATCCTTTCTATCACCTTGTTCTACACTGTACTGCTGGTGATTGAGATGTTCTTGATGTTTAAGTTTGCCCGCATTGGTCCGAGCAGTTTGAAAACTGGTCGTTATCATTTCGAGAACCTAGAAGCCTAAGCAGAGGATTTCATTATGTTTGATTATGAAATATTAAGAGTTATCTGGTGGGCTCTGATCGGCGTACTGTTCATCGGATTTGCGGTTACTGATGGTTTTGACATGGGTGTCGGTGCGTTACTGCCAATTATAGGCAAAGACGATACTGAACGCCGTATCATGGTTAACACTATTGCTCCCCATTGGGACGGCAACCAAGTGTGGTTAATCACAGCAGGCGGTGCGTTATTTGCCGCTTGGCCTATGGTGTATGCAGTGTCTTTCTCTGGCTTCTATGTCGCCATGATGTTAGTGCTGTTTGCCCTCTACATGCGTCCAGTCGGATTCGATTATCGTTCTAAAATCGAAAATCCAAAGTGGCGTAAGTCATGGGATTGGGCCTTGTTTGCCGGTGGTTTTGTGCCACCGCTGATCATAGGCGTGGCCTTTGGTAACTTGTTGCAAGGTGTGCCTTTTGAATTCGACGAGTTCCTACGTGCGACTTATCACGGTGGTCTGTTCGGCCTGTTGAATCCTTTCGGTTTGCTGGCAGGTCTTGTGAGCGTGAGCATGTTTATGATGCAAGGCGCTTCTTGGCTACAAATGAAGACTGACAGTGAGCTGCGTGTTCGTGCTGCGAAAGCCACGCAATTCTTCGCACTGTTAGTGGCTGTGTTGTTTGCTGCTGCGGGTGTGTGGTTAGCCAATGGTATTGATGGTTATGTAGTGACTTCAGTACTGGACCATAATGCGGTTTCTAACCCAGCCATGAAAACCGTCGCAATTGAAGCGGGTGCTTGGCTTGCCAACTATGACAAATACCCCATCACTATGCTGTTCCCCATCTTAGGTGTGGCATTGCCTCTGCTAGTGATTTTGGTTAGCCGCTTTAACCGTTCAGGTTTTGCGTTCCTATTCAGCTCACTCACTGTGGCTATGGTGATTTTGACTTGCGGTGCAGCAATGTTCCCATTCGTCATGCCATCATCACTTAACCCTAACGTCAGTTTGACTATGTGGGATGCAACAGCCAGTAAAATGACCTTAGGTGTTATGACTGCTGCTGCAGCGATTTTCGTACCTATAGTGTTGAGCTACACTGTCTGGACTTACTACAAGATGTTTGGTCGTATCGGCCGTAAGCATATTGAAGATAACAAAGCCTCACTCTATTAGGCATTAAGGAGCATCTGCTATGTGGTATTTTACGTGGATATTAGGGGTTTTGTTGGCCTGTTCTTTCGGGATTATCAATGCCCTGTGGCTTGAAAATACAGAGAACATGGACAGATCGGCAGAAGATGCCGAGTAACGTCTAAACTCGATTTAAAAACCTCGCATTAGCGGGGTTTTTTATTGGGATTTTTTGATGGGCTGAGGTTATTTTAGTTTGAAGTAGAGCTGCGTTATTGTATTAGGCCAAGCAGTTAACTTCGCTGCAGAGTGGTGGTATAACTGCAGCGAATAGGCCTGATATCATCGCTTTTTGATTGTGCTCTCTGCAGATGCTTGCTCGCATGGTTTAAGATATTTTCTCCATTACTCCATTACTCCTTTACGTCAGGATCCTAAATCAAAGTCCCAAATCCCTTTCTTAAATGTTGCTCCTATCGTTTTGATGTAGTGCTGTTATAAAAAATGCCGCCCAGTTAGGGCGGCATTTAACGTTTGATAAAGCACTAACTCTGTATCTAACCTGAACTCGGGATAACGAGTGTCGAAAATCTAAATTTAACAAATAAAATCAATTACATAAAATTATTCGTTTAAAGCGAAAAATCTATTTCCTGACTGAATGCGCAGATTTTTGCGCATATCAAGGCGCTCTGTCGTACGCCATAGCGAGCTATGGTTAGACAGAGCAACGCAGAGAGGCCCGAAAAGATGCCTATTCAGCGGCTCTGCTTATCCCGAGCTCAGGTTATCTAAGTCCGTATTTGAGTTATGCCTTAAACTGGCTTATTTGGCGTTTTAAGGCGGCGGCTAAGGAAGACAGTTCATTGGCAGAATGCACTGTTTCAGTGGCACGGTGCTCGCCTTCGTTAGCGAGTTCGCTGATCTGATGCAAATTGTGGGTTATCTCTTGTGCAACACTGCTTTGCTGCTCAGTAGCCGAGGCAATATTGCGTGAGCTAATCGCGAGTTCGCCAATCCTACGGGTGATTTCCTTCAGTTGTTCACCCGTTGCTTCACCCTGTGCTGCAGATTCCATTCCTAATTGATGACTTTGGCTCATTTGTTCTGTGGTGCTTTTCACTTGAGTTTGCAGCTTTTCAATTGTTTGGCCAATTTCTACAATGGATGACTGGGTCCGCTGGGCGAGAGTTCTCACCTCATCGGCAACGACAGCAAAGCCTCGACCTTGATCGCCTGCGCGCGCCGCTTCAATCGCTGCATTTAATGCGAGTAAATTAGTTTGCTCGGCAATGCTGTTAATGACTTCGGTCACTTTGCTGATCGCTTCACTTTCATGGCTGACTTTTTCAACCGATTGATGACTGTTGCTGAGTTGCTGACTGAGTTTGAGTAAATCCTGCACCACTTTAGTCTGTTGGTTTTGACCTTCTTTGGCTGCGGCATCCACTTGCTGGCTTTGAACTGCGCCATCTTGGGCATGATTAGCCACATCGCGAATAGAGGTCGACATTTCTTCGATGGCAGTTGCAATTTGATCCGTTTGTAGCATTAAGGCCTGAGCTTCTTCACCATTCTGTTTGGCGATACTTTGTGCCTTAGAAGCTTGCTGCTCTAAACTCATCACCGAATCCTGCAGGGCAATGATCAACTGCCTTAACTCTGAGGACATGGTCGATACGCTGGTGGTGATGCGATCAACTTCGTTTTGGCTCTGTGGTTCTGATGGCGCTAAGTGATGACTGAAATCGCCACTTCCTAGCCTTTCCATATGCACTTGTAGGGCATGTAACGGTTTAAGTGCACGGATTAATACCACAGACAGCAGTGCTGTGATCAGCGCAATCCCTGTGAGGGCAACGATAGCGTTGATAGTGAGTAACTGCATACTTTCTTCATTGAGTTCACTCGCCTTAACTTGGCCTACCAACATCCAATTCCAGCCGGTTACGGTTTGGCTATAGGCAAACATAGGCTCATTTTTACTATTGCTATAACTGTACTCAGAATCATCTTTCGTGGCCTCAGCCACACTTAACCCATCGAGCATACTCTCGGTGATAACGTCGCCAGCATTAAACTGAGGATGCGCGACAAGTACATTGTCTGCTTTGCGTACTAATAGAAAATGGCCACTTTCTTCTAAGGTGATTCTGTTAACTGCTTCTTGTAATTGTTTTAAGGAACTGGTGATGTCGAAGCCAATATATAAGATACCAATAACTTTGCCCTGTGTGTCTTTCACTGGACGATAGACTGTCATGTAGTCTTTGCCGAAAAGTTTGGCATAACCTTCGTATTCATTACCGCTGATCAGCACTTGATAGCCTGGATGTGTTTTGCCAAGGGAAGTACCTAGTGCACGGCTGCCATCGGCTTTTTTGAGCGAAGTCGAAACTCGCATAAAGTCATCGCCATCACGCACGAATACCGTAGCGGTACCGCCAGTTAGATTAGCAAAACGATCGACTTTACTTTTTGATGAGTTCACTTGTTCTTGTTCATGCATTAGGGCTGGAGAGCCAACTCCCATCACATTGACAGTTTTATTTTGCAGACTAAATTGTCCAGGATACATTTCCTTAAAAACATCGGCGTTGCGTCTCGCAAGTTGCAGAAGACTATCGTACTGCAGCTCTAACATGTCTGAAACTGCACGCATTTCAGATTTCATGGCACTGATACCTTTATCTTCTAATACATTTGAAGCGGCTTTATAGGAGACGGTACTCAATACGCCAAAGATGAGAAGAGTAAGAATAAACGCGAGGGCGCCAATTTGTTTTGCAATAGGCCAATTTTTATAATTCATCGTAAGATCCTATAGGTAACGGTTACATCAATGTAGCCTAAGTTTTACTCTGTAGTCTTGATGTGGGTCTAAAACTTCTGCAATTTTAAACTCATTTCATTGATATTTTTGCAGTTTTATACTTGGACTCATCGACTTATTTTGCAGAAATGTTAGTAGATAACATGTCCAAGTACTGGCTGTATTTTGAGGGTATAGACTAAGCTGCTTAAGGTAAATGGAGTTTATAGTGTTAGAACCACATTATAGGAGAAGTGTATATGCTAGGTGAGAATCATGCGTTGGTTTATGAGTTTCCTGATTTCGTCGATCAAATTAAGCATTTAAAAGTCAATAATACCGTCTTCGCGACCATGGCTAGTCGTTACCATGAACTCGATAATAAAATTAGGGCGCTGGAGTTAACAAAAGTGCCCACCGCCGATGAGCACTTTTTAGCGTTAAAATTAGAGCGATTAAACCTTAAAGATAAACTGTACCAATATCTAGTTCATCATGCGATTTGAGCTTGAATCGCGGATGGGGTGTTCGCCGTACGGGTTTTCATCAGCAGCAAATACATAGTTGGAACCCATACCAGAGAAAGTAAAGTCGTCAGCAGGGTGCCACCCGCGATAGCAATGGCAAAGGGAGGCCAAAACCCGCCGCCAGCAATGATGAGCGGAATAAAACCGCCCACGGTGGTAATGGTCGTTGAGCTGATATGACGACCACAGCTGTTGACGGTAGAGACTATGGTTTCCATATCGCCGAGCCGAGCGCTCGGCATATCTTCTAGTTCGGCCAAGATCACAATCGCAGCGTTAATGGCAAGTCCCATTAATCCAAGTAGCCCTATGATGACCGGGAATCCAAAGGGATAACCAAATGCAAACACGGCTAATAGGCCAAGTCCTGCTGATTGTATCGCGCTCAATAGAATAATCGCTGTGAGCCGAAAGGAGTTAAACGACAGCACTACAGTGGCTAATAACAAGGTGACGACCAATATCATATTGGACAGTAAATTACCGACTGCTTCGTTACGCTTAGCGCTTTCCCCACCGATTTCAATGCGATAACCCGATGGCAACGGTAATTGAGCCACTTTATCTTTAACATCATTAAGTACTTGAGCAGGTAATACCCCACTGACAATGTAGGCTTCTATGGTATTAACCCTTTGGCCATTACGCCTTGGAATGGCGCCGCGGCTCACTTGTACTTCATTGTGGGCGAGGGCGGATAATGCAACAGACTCACCCGAAGGTGTCATTAATTGAATTTCAGAAAGGCGGCTCACCTGCTCGCGACTGTCATCAGTAAGGCGAACTCGTACGGGTAACGATTCTGTTTGCTCAAGCACGCTGCCACCGATAACGCCTGTGGTTGACATTTGGATCTGTTTGGCAATGTCCGTCAGGCTTAACCCACTCATTAGACTGGCATCTTCATTTACCTGTAGCCACAGCTTAGGCGCACCGGCACTTAAGGTTGCACGTGTGTGAAGTACGTCCGGCGTTTGCGCGAGAATATTACGAACGTCGTCGCCCAATGATCGCAAAGTATCTAGATTCGGGCCGAAGATCATTAACTCCACTGGCGCATTAAAGGGCGGGCCTTGCTCGAGTTTTCGTACTAGTACTTGCGCTTCGGGAAAAGCGCTATCAAATTGCTGTTGTAATTCGGGGATTAACTCATTCGCACGCTCAAAGTCAGTCACTTTTACCATGGCCTGTGCATAGTTAGTCGCCCCTTGTTGGCGCTGCGTCAGGTTGTAATAAAATGAGGGCGTATTACCGCCCACCACCCAATCGACTTGAGTGATCCCTGTGACTGCGTGGAGTTTTTTATCCATCAACTGCACTTGGTTCAAGGTGTTTTCTAAACTCACATGGGGCGCAAGATAGATTTCAATTTGGAACATGTCCCTGTCCGATGGCGGAAAGAATTGCTCCGTCATCTTACCCGAGGCGAAAAACCCTAATACTGGTGTAATGCCGATAAGCAGCGCGCTGACGATAGGGCGTTTAAGGGCAATTCTCAGGCTCGCTTGAAAATATTGGCTCACTAGCGGGAGGTTGATCCCGTGTTGATACCAGACATCCTGTTTACCTTCATGACTAAAACGTCCCGCGAGCCCTGCAATTAACGTATGGGAAATCACGTAAGAGCCCAGCAGCGCAAACATCACTGACATGGCAATGCCACCGACAAATTCTCCCGCAGCACCGGGCATGAGTACTATGGGCGCAAAAGCCAAAATAGTGGTGATAGTCGATCCCGCTAAGGGCAGCCAAAGATGGTGTAAGGTTTCGCTCACTGCGGCTAAACGGCTCATTCCTTGCTGACGCCTTTGTGATATGGCATCGACAATCACTATCGCATTGTCCACCATGATCCCAAGGGCGACGACGAGTCCTGTCACCGACATTTGATGTATCGGCAGGCCGATATATTTCATGCAGGCCAAGGTAAACAGCGCTGTGAGCGGCAATGAAATCGCCACTATAATGGCGTTTCTTAAGCCTAGGGTGAGGAGTAATACCAGTAAGATGATGACAAATCCTTGCAGCAGGTTAACCACTAGCCCGCCAAGTCGTTCGCTGGTGTAACTGTTTTGCTCGAATAGCCATTGGATCTGGATATTGGCGGGGACTTCGCGATTGAGTTCGTCAACGACGTTATTGACTTGCGCTTGCCAAAGATCAACACGGGTATTATCGATCATTCGTACTGCAACCATTACGCCTTGTTCACCATCGACTAACGCTATGCTATCCGCTGGGGTTTGAGCTTGGCGAGTCACTGTGGCTATGTCGCCGAGGCGAATAATTTGCCCTTGGCTATCAATTTTAAGCGGCACTTGGCGAATACGGGTTAAAGAATCAAGCTCGCCGGAGACTTCAACTAAGGCTCGAAATTCACGGTTGTTGATTTCACCCGCAGCAATTTTACTGTCGGCGCCGCTGAGAATATGGGCGATGGACGCAGGAGAGAGCTGTAACTGGCTCATCTTGTTACCATCAAGCTGCACTAGCATTTCTTCGGTTGGGGCGCCGTAAAGTTTGACAAAATCCGTGCCCGATAACAGCCTGAGCCGACTCTGTAATTCTTTTGCGTAGCGGTTTAGCATGTCGACTTGTACGGGCGTATTACTATTCCACACTAAACTTAAGATGGCGGTGTAGGCATAACCAATTTGATCATCGAGTGTGGGAGATTGTATGCCCTCAGGTAAATTAATTTTCGCATCGGCCAATAAATCCCGCGCTCGAGACCATACAGGAGCCGTTTCTTTAACTGTGTCTTTCAATTCTAACTGTATAACTGAAATCCCTGGTCGAGAGGTCGATTGGATCAACTTAATTTCTTCCAAACGCCTGAGCTGGTTTTCAATGACTTCAGTCACTAAGGCTTCTACCCGTTCGGCTGAGGCGCCAGGATAAGGGGTGATCACTGAGGCGAAACGGTTAGTTATGTGGGGATCTTCAGTACGCGGCAGGCTCGATATCGCACCAAAGCCTGCGACAAGTAATAGTGCAATAACGAGGCTGACTAAGCGGCCGTTTTCAACAAAGGCTTTAATCATAATTACCTCGTGGCTGCAGCAATGGGAGATACAGTTTGGCCTACGACCAGCTTATGCAGCCCTTGGCTGACATAGATTTCATTAGGCTGAATCGCGCCTTGAATGTAGGCCATGTCTTGGGTGGTGTAGAGGATTTCCACATCGCGGCGCTCTATGATGGATTGCTGTTCATCGTTTGCGATGACATAGAGATTCCATAATCCGCGAATACCATCCGTCAGTGCGGAAATGGGTACCCAATAGCCCGGTTGCGGGATTTGCTGTTGTTGATGCAGATACGCAATTTCGCCATTGATTACATGTGCATCTCGGGGCAGGCTTATTCTCAGTTGCAGGGTACGACTGATGGGATTGACTTCTGCGCTGATACCGGCAATTTCAGCAGTAAAGGTTTGATCTTGCACGCTGACTTGCACTTGCTGTTTGGTGTGAAATTGTTCCGCTAGCGCAACAGGAACACCAATATAAGCTTCAGGATTGATGTTACCCACTAAGGTAAAGATAGGACTGCCCGCGGCAATCACTTCGCCAAGATTATGTAGCCTTTGGCTTATGGTACCGTCAAAGGGAGCTATTAAAATGGATTTATCGAGCTTAAGTTGGTTGGCATGCTGCGAGGCGAGTAGACGGTTTTTCGCTGCGGATAAGCTATTTAATTGTGAGCGGTTTTCATCTAATAGCTGTTCAGAGACATAGCCTGATTTTTTTAATTCTTGATTACGTTTTAGAGTGCTGGTGGCCAGATCAACATCGGCTTGGGTTTGTGCCAGACTTGCTTGGATCTCTTGACGCTCGGCTTCGAGTAGCCGGGTATCGAGAACTGCAAGTATTTGTCCTTGCTTAACTTTACTCCCAGAATCGACCTGTAAATTGTTCAACTTCCCCGCTAGTTCAAAGCCTACACCTGTGGTATTACCTGCACGGATGGTGCCAGTGAAGGTCTGAAAGTGTTCATAACTTGGTGTCTGGATCAACGTTTGGCTTGTGACTGTGGGTAGCGTGGCTGTCGTAGCGTGTTCGGTGACTTCCTTTTGACAGGCGGATAATGTGGCTAAAGTAAACACGCAGACGCTAAGAGTGCGCCAAGAAAGTCGGGCAGTTCGATCCATTTTAAAGGCTTCCGCTGTAAGTTAAACGTTAATGCTATGTAACTAGACTTGCTAGTCTAGTTGCACAAAACTAGACTGTCTAGTCTATTTCGTGCTTAACTAATGCCAATTAATTATGTCTATCCATTTGAGAGTTGATATGACGCATTCCTCTGAGACGCAATTACCTTTGAGCCGTAGTGAACAAAAACGTCAGCAAGTCCTTGTGGCTGCTATTGATTTGTTTTGTCGTCAAGGTTTCCCTCATACCAGTATGGATGAGGTTGCCAAGCTTGCGGGCGTGTCGAAACAAACCGTATATTCCCATTACGGCAGCAAAGATGAATTATTTGTTGCGGCAATTGAATCTAAGTGTGTTGGCCATAATCTTAACGATGATTTGTTAAGTGATCCCACTAAACCAGAATCGGCATTAACCCAATTTGCTTTGCAATTTGGGGAGATGATTGTCAGTCCTGAAGCTATTACCGTATTCAAAGCCTGTGTGGCGCAATCCGAAAGTCATCCTGAAGTGTCGCGATTGTTCTTTGACGCGGGCCCTAAACACATAGTGGGCTTATTGGCGGATTATTTAGTCGCTGTAGAGGCGTTAGGGCAATATCGATTTGGTAATGCTCACCATAGTGCAGTGCGTTTATGTTTAATGTTGTTTGGTGAGCTAAAACTCAAATTAGAATTGGGGTTAGCGGCCGATGAGCTTTTTGACGACAGGAATCATTATATATTGGGTTGTGCTGACATGTTTTTGAGGGCGCATCGGGTAGAGTAAAGGCTTGTTTGTTTCAAAGGTATTAGTTTGTATCTTCATTTTGAAAGTGTGAACCTTTTTATTCAATAGCGCGTATTATGCACAAAAATTTATCCATTATTTTAAATGCAAGGAGCTAGCGTGGCTAATCGAGAACTCGCACCATTAAGCGTAAAACAGCGGTTGCTGAAAGGCAGTTTGTTATTGTTACCGTTAATGAGCTGTGCCGCTATTGCAGCGGATAAACCTTCGCAGGAATACAAACCTTTTAGATTAAGTGTCACACAGATCAGCACCCAAAGCGCCGAGGTAGCTAATGGCAATACTGAGCTACAAAGGGACAGCTTATTACTGAATGCTGGGATGAATGTATCGCTGGATAAGCAATGGTCGCTAGGCTTTCGTGTGGGCTATGACCGACTTGATTATGACTGGCGGAACATCACGCTTACTGGCGCAAACAATGTCGCACCGCTGTTTGGCACCGACGGACAGAATTGGGATCATATTAATCGTTATCGTGCCGGAGTGTCGTTAAATTATCGCATGGATAAACATTGGGCCTTCTTTTTAGCGCCGCAGATCCAATATGCCTACGCCGATACTGCATCGGCTAGCCAAGCTCAGAGTTACGGTATTGTGGCATCGGCCATGTATGCATTTGATTCGGGAAACATGATTGGCTTTGGAGTCGCGTATCTTAATGATATCGATGAGGTTCGCACTGTGCCTTATCTTGCCATGCGTTGGCAGATAGATGAACATTGGGCACTGGCTAACCCATTCCAAGCCGGTTTTAGTGGTCCAGCAGGACTAGAGCTCAGTTATCAATTCAATCCTGATTGGAATATTGGTTTGGGGAGTTCACGTCGTACTGAGCGATTCCTTATTGAGGATGATGATATTGCTGTAGAAACGAACGAATGGGTGAGCTATCTGCGTGGTGGTTGGCGGGCAACGCCTGCTTTAACCGTAAACCTCTATGCTGGTTATTACTTTGATGGTGAGTTAGAAGTGACAAATCAAGCCGCGCTTGAAATGGATAACCAAGGCGCAGCGGCCTTGGATATCGAATTCAAATTCTAACGTTAATGTCAGTTATTTGCCCAGCATGGCCTCTTTGAGGCTTTTCTGGGCAGGCTTATCACCTAGCCAAATTTTTAACAGTGCTTGACGGAACATTTCACCTTCGATGGTGGCTTGTTCCTGACCATTTTTATAGGCCGTCACGCCGCGGGCTTTATTGGCGACTAAGGTAAATTGGTCACCTTCTTTAATTTCTTCCTTAAACAGTGCCATAAAGGTATCTATTTGCGGTTGAATATCAGCGGTGTTTTCTGCCGTCGCTTGCTCAAAACCTTCAGTGATCGCATCGCGCATTTTTTCTGAGGTGATCATGCCTGAGGTAATGTTAAGGCGTATCGCTGCAACTGGTGCATCAATAACCGCTGCAGTGCTACTTAATGCTGCTGGCAAATACAAACTGCCTACATATAAATCCATAAAGAACTTACTGCGAACGCCCGCGCCATTGAGCTGTAATGTTTGGCTATCTAATGTCACTGTCTCGGCGACTTGCACTCCTGAGACTTCTTTGGCCATTAATGTGTGGGGTAATAACAGCGCGCTTGCTAGGGTAAGAGTGGAGAGTAACTTCATAATACACCTCAATTTTCTATTTTAATTATTGGGTTTTAAGCAGATTTTTATGAGTATTTACAGCAAAAAGTTGACCCCAACTTCTCAAATACTCGGCACCGAAAACGGATGTTAATCTAAAGAAGAGGGGAGTGATAGGCTAATTGTGCTTACGCATCATTCGAAAATGGCTATTATGGCATACTCATCATTAAATATGAGCATACCAACAAGATGACTCCTCGCGCTAAACTATTGCGTAAAAGTGTTGGCGTAAAGCTATCGATGGGAAATTATCAGCGTTAAGCGCCCTGTATAAATTATCCGCGAGTGCCTAGCTTGTATTGACCACTCTGTTCGAACATCACCGCTTGTTTCTGTTTTGGCGAGATCAAAATGGGACCGTCGTCAAAGAAAAGAAAACACTTCCAATTGCGGACGAACACATCCCAACGAGTTTCAATAATCTGATATTTTTCATAGCAAAAATACACCGGCGTCTCATCGGGCCATTGTATAAACTCAGCTAACATGGTGGGTAAACTGCTATCTTCACTATCCCAAGCGCTCTGCCAATGATCTGTTTCCACCCAAGCATCAGCCTTCGCCGCCCAATCTCCCTTAGTAAATTGCTCCGCACGACTACTCTTGTTGCTGATCCATTGATTCCAGATTTCCATCGCACTTTTATCTGTTAACGGCAGGATATGCGCCTTGTCCTCGTCGGTGACAGGCAAGTCTTTGTGGTTGAAAATCCACTTACGGCGGTATTGATCTAGCGGTATATAAGTGTTGGCCAAGCATGCTCTCCTTGGTTGAGCCTGATAACGTGTCGGGCTCAGCAAATCTCAATGCCGCAGATTATACTGATTTAGTCAAGATTAGGGAAATGGCGCAATGTGGCTATATCCTAGTATTGGATTTTATAGTAACGATTAAGAGAGCTGTTTTTTTTAAGGGATATAGACTGAGGAAGTTTTAAATTGTGTTTCTGAAAATTATTCTTATCAGAAAAATCTTCAAGTGAAGTTGAAATCACACAAGCACTATCTGGTCTCTCCACAGGGACTCGAACCCCGATCGGCCGCTTAGGAGGCGGCTGCTCTATCCTGTTGAGCTATGAAGAGACGACAGTGATTATACTGGTTTTATCTTTGATTAAAAGGCTTATGATTTAGTTGCTTAAATCTTAAGCGCTATGTCGTTTATCTGTACATTGTAGGCGGCATTTTGGTCTACAAGTACTGCGGTGGAGCTTTCTTCGCTTACTTGCTCAATTTTTACCGTTGCACGACTTTTGGTCGCGACGGCGCGCATTTCATTGAGTCTATCGGGTAAGTTTTGTTGTAATACTACTTGGAATTTATCACCGACACGAATGCCATGTTTACGGCCTAGATTTAATATAATCCTGTCTGCTTGTCGGCTAACGACTTGGCCAAGTAATGGCCTGCAATTAAGTGTGCTGTCTAAATCTCGGGTAGCCTGCAATATTAATTGAGTAATACTTTTTCCATAGGAGGAACGCCAGAATCTATTACTGTTGGGAGCAATGATAGCCTGTTCTTCAAATTCCCATGGGGCCGATGTGCTGTAGCTTTTGCTCCAGACCTCTTCGCCACTGATTCCATGATAGAGGCTGAGTTTGAATTGAAATTGCCTTAGCGGAGCTTCATCCCAAAATCCTAAGAAGGTGGGTTGTACAGGCTCTATCGATATATCAATGATCTGCGGTTGAAGAATATATTGGCTGTCGGTAATTTCACTGAGCCAGCTTGGGAGTCGATAACCGCGAATATCCACTAGGTCTTGTTCAATATCGAGTCGCTCGTTAGCATGGATGTGACTAAAGCCAGTTGAAGAGTAATCTTCTATAGTGTTCCCTAACGCCTCTGAAATGACCTCTTCAAAGCCTGAAAGTTGTCCATATCTAAGCTGAGAACGATCTTTTATTTGTGTTTGAGGTATTAAAATAGCGGCCTTTAATTGGCCATTAGGACACTGTTGTGTTGGATCATCATTTAGATCGAGGCGTAGGGATACATATATTTTATTTCCCTGAATTTGTTCACTAACGAGTTGAATGTTTATGGCTTGGGCGTTGCGATTTATCGCAAAGTTATTTTGTGTGAGGTTACCATTAGAGGTTTGTTGCTCACTGGAGATTTGAATACCTGTGCTTAATGTCGCATAGCTAACTGCTTGATTAATTGCTTCTTCCCTTGCTTGAGCTGTATTACCATTGATAATAGTTGCTTCTCCGCTGGCTTCTATCCATTCGGCTCTGGTGGGCAAAGAAAGTAGTAAAAGGCTCAAAATGATGAGCGAAGCTGAACCTGGTATGTGCATCAATTCAATCCTTATCGCTAAGCTAATGGCGATATTACCAATCGAGCCAGTTTTCTGACTCTTAATCTAATATGTCAATAAAGCAAATTTCGTGCCTGAGTATGAGAACTTTTGATAAAGTTTCCATTGTTACAGTCGATATACTGCGTAATAGAAGAATATTGTCGGACTGAGGTTAATATTGGTCCAAAGATTGCTGGTTTTTGTTACTCATTAAAAATTTGAAGCTTAGAAAGTGAGTCACTTGACTGCCAATGCACCCATAGATGAGGTAAATCCAATGCTAAAGCGTGTGATTATTCCCTTAACATTGATAATGTTAGGTGGATGTGTAGCTAAACCGGTTACGCCGCCCAAACCGAGTTTAGTGGATGGCAATGGGTTGCCGCCAACGGCAGTGATTAACCATTTAGCACAGCGAATAGTGACTGAGCTTGTTAAGCAAAATGATGCTTTGCGTTCTGATCAACCTATCGTAGTTGCAACACCAGTATTAGTGGGCGATTTGAATGGCACTAATGCGTTAGCGCAACAGTTACAGCAAGGATTAATGACGTCGCTCCATAGCTTTCAGTTTAATGTGGTGGATTTAAACTTAGCTGATGGCTTGAGAGTCACATCTGACGGGGATTTTATTTTGACGCGAGATTGGCAAAAATTGTCGAAAGATCTTCCTGTTGAGCATCTTGTCGTTTCGACTATGAGCGTAGTAACCAATGGTATGGCGATCAATACTCGGATTGTGAACATTAGTAACAATCGCGTGGTATCGGCATCTCAAACTTTTGTGACTCAAAAAGAGTTGGCAAACTACATGCAGCCTTCGGAGCAAATTGTGTCACAAAATGGCATCTTATATCGTCAGGCGAGTCCAGGCATGAATGAAGTGCGTGTCTTAGGAGATGGAAAATGAAACACTACTTTTTATTACTTATCACGGGGCTAATGCTAACTGGCTGCGCTGCTAAAGATAGATATGTGCAATGGGAAGATGTGCCGCCACCGAGTTTTCCTAAGTTAACGGCTATAGGATATGCGCCCTTAGCGACTCAACCGGCTAAAGAGCAATCACAAAGAGTGTTGATGGCTATGCAGGCATCAAAAATTGTGGCTTATCGTGAATTAGCGGAACAAGTTTATGGGCAGAAAATAACGGCAAACAGCAGTGTCAGTGATTGGATGTTGACGGACGATAATGTCAAAGCGTCAGTTTCTGGCGTGATCCGCGGCGCACGAGTCGTTAAGAGTTATCCCGCAGGCGAGCATTATGTCACTGAGTTAGAACTTGATTTTTCACAGGTTTGGGCGCTTTATCAACAACAGAGCCGTCCACAACGAGTGAAGGAAGTGACGTATTTCTAGCGTTTTTGAGAGTATGTTCAACAGCATGTATTGAGCCGCGTATTTACGCGGCTTTTCTTTTTGTACAAGACATTAATATCTAATCAGAGCTTAGAAAAGGGAATGCTAAGTGGGAGTGATGCGCTTGTTAGGCCTTTAAATCATTGCCTAAGCTTGAGATAGTCGAGGTCTTGCCTTTATCGTTATAGGTGAGGCTGGAGGCGTTTCTGCTGGCTTGTAAAGCTTGAGCAAAGCGATTTAAACTCGCTAAATTCATCTCAATTAAACTGGCATTTTGTTCGTTTAATTCTTTGCATTCAGTCAATGCGTCTTTGATCTCAGCCATTTTATGCACGAGTTCGACTTGCTGAGTGAGTAGCGATTTATCACTGTGTTTTGCCAGAATATCATCATTATTCTTTAGTTCTTTCAGACATTGCGATTTTTCGTTAGCAAGGGAAAGCAGTAAATCGGCGTTTTGGTCAACCAAAGCGCCTTTTTCCTTGAGTATGATTTGCTTAAGAACAGCCAAATGGGCGTGTTGTAGATCTACCAGTTTAGCTATTTCAGTCATAGTTACTCTTTATTTAAGTCATTAAGTTCGGCTTCAAAACTTGCAATATTGGCAGCCAACTTTTCAGGGTCAATTTTATAGCGACCTTCGGCAATAGCTTGTTTGATTTCTGCTACTTTCTTTTGATCAACTTCAGGAAGGCTAGCCATTTTAGTCTGAGCTCCTTGAAGTTGTTGTGCCTGGGCCGTAATGACCACTGAGTCGCTTCTCTGTGGTGTTGTCGATTTTGTAGCAACTTGAGCAGATTGATCGCTGCTCGTTTTCGTTGCGCCTGAACGAACTTGCGCAGTCGTTGCAGTGTTGAGTTTGCTAATATCAATTGCCATTTTAGGCTCCAGCGTCGTGTGTACGGGATTTCTTAACTGGGGTATCGGCAGCTTACAAAAAAGCTTTAGATTATTTTACATTCTTACTTCAACTTCGCCAATGCCTGTGACTATAGCATCTAGTTCTTTGTTTGAACTGCTATTTTTGACTCTGATCCGATCACCTTTATTGCCATCTTGTAGGGCTTCGCCTACTGTTTTGAGCTCGAATGAGCCAGAACGAACGTAGATAGATACCGAATCATTTTTACAAACGAAGCATAAGTTGTTGCTTAATATGGGATTATCTTTTGCTACTCGTCGTTTTACTCGCACGCCAGCCAATTTACTCGGGTCATCGAATTCGGCACCTCTCAAGCTATTTTGTTCAATGTAACGGACTTCTACTTGACTAGGAGAGATGAGTTCGCCTGGTGCTAAGATTTCGGTTGAGACAACAACGGGGAATAAGATATCCACCCGAACCGAGATATAGATTTGCCAAGGGTAAGCTAAGTCTTGTGTATCGCAGCTGACTTTTAAGGTGTTATTACGGCTAATTTCCCTATCGCTAGCCAGTTCAACTTTCATTGGAGACGAACATTGTGACGGCAGCATTCTTGCGTCAACCATCTGTGGCGAAATATTTACTTTGGCATTTTCTGGAACGGATATTTTTTCTGAAATAAGCGCTTTAGCTAATTCTGAGATTGCCGATACGGTGGGGACAATAGGCTCTGCACTCGCAAAAGCGGGCATGAAGAGGGTGAAAAGACTAAAAAAACAGACTAAATTTACTTTCATAATGAAGAGACTAGCTTGTAACGCCAGAATGCACCTATACTTTTATTAAGTTCGAAGCTGACCACTGTAATAATAATTTGCATCACTGTCAGAAGATTGACTCAGTTTCGACTATGTTTATCGATAGATAAGACGTAAGCAATTAATATGCCTATACTCAACTGAGTTATAGGGCCGAACATAAACAGAACAACAAGGCAGAGTTATGTCGAGTATTCTTGATTCAGTCAACAAACGAACCCAGCTCGTTGGACAAAACCGTTTAGAATTACTGCTTTTTAAATTAAACGGTCGTCAACGGTTTGGGATTAACGTGTTTAAGGTGAAAGAAGTACTGCAGTGTCCACCACTGACCACTTTGCCTAAACTTAATCCTTATGTGAAGGGTGTTGCTCATATTCGTGGAACAACCATTTCAGTGATTGATTTGAGTGCGGCAACAGGGGGAAAACCTTTAGCGAGCACTGAAAACTGTTTCATCATTATTTCTGAATATAACCGCAGTGTTCAAGGCTTCTTGGTCAGTTCTGTTGAGCGGATCATCAACATGAATTGGGAAGCGATTATGCCTCCGCCGCAAGGTGCTGGCCGTTATTCTTATCTGACAGCTGTGACTGAAATTGAAGGTGAATTAGTTGAAATTCTCGATGTGGAAAAAATCTTAGATGAGATTTCACCAGTTAAAACGGCTATCAGTGAAGAAGCCAATGAAAAACTGACCCTCGACAGAACTCAGCATTACCATATTATGGTTATTGATGATTCTGCCGTGGCGCGTAAACAAATTATTCGTTCACTCGAGTCATTGAATTTACAAATTGATACCGCAAAAGATGGTCGCGAAGCATTAGACAAGCTTAAAGAGATCGCCAAAGAGATGGATAATGTGGCCGATGAGATCCCCCTCATCATCTCTGATATTGAGATGCCTGAAATGGATGGCTACACCCTGACAGCTGAAATCCGAGATGATCCTAAGCTTAAGCATATTAAAGTGGTACTGCATACTTCGTTAAGTGGTGTATTCAATCAGGCAATGGTTCAAAAAGTGGGGGCCAATGACTTTATCGCTAAGTTTAATCCTGACGAACTGGCCGCTGCTGTGAATAAGCATTTAAGTTTGTAATTGCTGTCGGTTAGTACCTAGATACGCTTTACGCTATAATCTCGACTTTATAACATGATGGTTTCGCACTGATTTTGGTGCTTGCTATAGGATTTAGGATGTGAATGTGCCAAATAAATCACTCGCTGAGGCTGAATATAATCAATTTAGGTTGTTCTTAGAGCAACACAGCGGCATCGTACTGGGTGAAAATAAGCAATATCTTGTGCGCAGTCGTCTTGCTCCTTTGATGGGCAAATATAACCTGCCATCCTTATCTGATGTGGTTAAGCATTCGATGAAGCCTACTGAGCGTGCGCTCAGAGCTGAAGTGATCGATGCTATGACGACCAATGAAACCCTTTGGTTCCGTGATCGTTATCCATTTGAGTTGTTGAATAATGTCCTACTACCAGAATACAGTCGTCTGGGGCGTCCGCTTAAAATTTGGTCTGCGGCTTGCTCGTCAGGCCAAGAGCCATACTCATTGGCTATGACTATTCTTGAGTATCAACAGAAGAAGCCTGGTGCCTTGGCTGGTAGTGCTTCGATTCAAGCAACGGATTTATCTCCTTCCATGTTGGAACGCTGCAAAAATGCCGAGTACGATAGTTTGGCATTAGCGCGTGGTTTATCTGAAGAACGTAAGCGTCAGTTTTTTGATGCATTACCTTCAGGTAATATGAAGTTAAAGGATAATGTGAAGCGGTTGGTGAACTTTAGAGCGCATAATTTGCTTGAGAGTTATAGTCTGCTTGGCAAGTTCGACATTATCTTTTGCCGCAATGTGCTGATTTATTTTGCACCAGAGGCAAAGGCAAAAATTTTGCGGCAATTCGCTGCCGCTCTCAATCCCAAAGGGATTTTATTTCTCGGTGCATCAGAATCTATCGCTGGTTTAACGGACGAGTTTGATATGGTTCGTTGTAACCCTGGCATTTATTACCAGAAAAAGACTTAACTCAGCCGCTCTAAAGAAAATTACCGACAATTGTCGGTAATTTTTTACCCATCACTTGCTCATCCTTGTTGTTATTCTCAAAATTTTCCTGATGTTGGCACATGAATTGCTTTATTTTCGTGAGAACACGAGGAGGCAATTTTATGGCGATCAATTTTGATAATGCACTGGGTGTGCATCAATACACTCTCGGTATTAGAGCGCAGCGGGCTGAAGTTATTTCAAGCAATATCGCTAACGCAGATACGCCACATTACAAAGCCCGCGATGTTGATTTTTCTGCGGCAATGCAGGCCGCTCGAGGCCAACAGCTGCAGCGAAATAGTCTTGAAATGCAAGAGCCAGATAAGCATTTTGGGCTTGCGGAGTTGACTGGGCAATTTGTTAAGTTCCGTGTGCCAAATCAACCCGATACCGGTGATGGTAATACTGTTGATATCCAACAGGAACAATCGGCATTCATGCAAAATGCACTTGAATATCAAATGTCACTAGGTTTTTTAGACAGTAAGTTTAGTGGCATGAAGAAAGCGTTGAGAGGGGATTAATCATGAGTTTATTTAGCATATTTGATGTTGCTGGCTCGGGAATGTCTGCTCAATCGGTCAGGCTAAACACCACCGCGAGCAACATAGCCAACGCGGATTCCGTCTCGAGTAGTGTAGATAAGACCTATCGTTCCCGTCATCCCATTTTTGAAGCCGAAATGGCTAAAGCCCAAAGTCAGCAACAAGCTTCTCAAGGCGTTGCAGTAAAAGGCATTGTAGAAAGTGATAAACCACTACTGAAAGAATACTCGCCCGATCATCCTATGGCGGATGCGGACGGCTTTATTTATAAACCGAATGTTAATGTCATGGAAGAAATGGCAGATATGATTTCTGCTTCGCGCTCATATCAAATGAATGTTCAAGTCGCTGAAGCAGCTAAGTCTATGCTGCAACAAACACTTGGGATGGGTAAATAACATGTGTTACTTAGGAGGTAAGCTGTGAGCCTCATTAATCAAATTAACCAAGCGTCGGCGCAGACGGCTCAAAATAAGAGTCAGCCAAATGCCGTTACGACGAATTCATCAACCAGCTCAACGGGTAATCCGTTTCTTGATGGCATACGTTTGCCAAAAGAGTCAATAGTACCGGAAGCAAAAAGCCAGCAGTTAACTCAAGATGACTTTTTCTCGTTATTAAGCCAACAGTTATCGATGCAAGATCCCTTTAAGCCCGTCGACAACGACCAAATGATTGCGCAGATGGCATCATTCTCGACGGTTGATGGTATTACTAAGTTGAATAATGAAATCGTTAATTTAAACGGTGTTATGACGTCGAGCCAAGCATTGCAGGCATCAGGACTTGTTGGTCGCAAGGTATTGATCCCAACCGATACAGGTAACATTTCAGCTGAAAGCCCAACAATAAAAGGTGTGATTAGCACGCCAGCTAAAATTCCTGAAGTTACTGTACGTGTTGAGGATGATAAAGGCCAAGTTGTGACCACCTTTAAAGTTGATGGCAGCAAGGGGGGCAATGTCGATGTCAACTGGGATGGCCTCGATAAAGATGGAAAACCTGTAACCGCAGGTAACTATTCGATCAAGGCGAGTGGGTTAGTGGATGGGAAATCCCAAGAATTGCCAGTCTCGACCTATGCTCATGTGACTAGCGTTTCTCTCGGTACGGCCAGTACTGGCGCCATTCTCAACTTGAGAGGCGGTATGGGCATCAAGTTAACCGATGTGTTAGCTGTATCTGAAACCTAAGTTTGCCTAAAAGAATTTTTTGCAGCATCCGAATTGGGCGTAAGTCGCTCATCAATGAATTAAGTCAAGTGTAGAGGTGAATTATGTCGTTTAACATTGCATTGAGTGGCATTGCTGCCGCGCAGAAAGATTTAAACACTACGGCGAATAACATTGCTAATGCGAACACCATTGGCTTTAAAGAGTCCCGTGCTGAATTTGCGGATGTGTACGCTAATTCTATTTTTTCAAATGCTAAAACTGCTGTTGGTGGTGGTGTTGCAACGAGTCAAGTGGCACAGCAATTCCATCAAGGCAGCTTACAACTGACGAATAACTCCCTCGACTTGGCAATCAAAGGTGGTGGTTTCTTTGTAACGTCCTCTGAATTAGGAACATTAGATCACGCATTCACCCGTGCAGGCGCTTTTAAAGTAGATTCTAATAATTACATGGTGGATTCGGCTGGTAATTATTTACAGACTTTCCCTGTGGATAAAGACGGCAACTCAACATCTGTGAGTTTAACCACGGCTAAGCCTGTACAAATTCCCGATACTGCAGGTAGTCCAGTAAAGACTGAGAATGTTACTTTACAAATGAACTTAAATGCTAAAGCTGAAGCCCTAGATCCTGCTTTATTTGACCACACCGATCCAAAAACTTATAACAATGTCACTTCAATGACTATTTATGACTCACTCGGTGAGGGCCACATCATGACCACGTACTTTGTGAAGCCTAAAGACGGTGCATATAATGGTGAGAGTAATTGGGTGGCTTATTATGCTATTGATAATAAACCTGTAAATTTAAATGGCCCTGCAGGTAAATACGATGTGGATACTGATGGTGACGGTAGTCCAGATGTGCCACCTGTTGCGGGCGGTGGTGGTGTTTCAGCGCAAACTGCTGGTGGCTGGACGGGGGCGGTGCTGAAGTTTAACTCAGTTGGAGCCTATATTGACAGTAATCCTGCAGTTATTACTACGGCGCCACTTGGTAATAAACCAGCTGGTGTATTAGGTGCTGGAGCGGATGGCACTCAAGCATTAACAGTGAAGTTCAATGCGCCAACGCAATATGCAGATCCTTTTGCGGCGACTGAATTGAAACAAGATGGTACGACGGTTGGTCGTTTAACTAACGTTGAAATTGGTGCTGATGGCCTAATTACAGCAAGCTATTCTAACGGTTCGAACGTTGCTTTAGCACGGGTTGCTTTAGTTCGTTTTGCTAACGAACAAGGTTTAACGCAAGTGGGGAATACGTCGTGGAAAGCCAGTTTAGCTTCAGGTCCTGCGTTAGCGGGTGAGCCCAATAGTGGAACTTTTGGTAGTCTCAGTTCATCGGCGTTAGAGCAATCGAATATCGATTTGACCACTGAACTGGTCGATTTGATTTCGGCGCAGCGTAACTTCCAAGCGAACTCTCGTACCCTTGAAGTGAACAACACACTGCAACAAACCGTATTACAAATCCGCTAATCATTACATTGTTTGACTAAGTGTTGCCGCCAGTGGCAACACTTAGCCTTTATCCTGCTGTCAATTTTCTTCATTTCCTTATTCTTCAATTCTATCAGTAAATTAAACGTCAACTTTATTGGCACGATGCTTGCTTTGCTATTGTCATGTAGAAAATTTGACGGAGCAGTCTGTGGACAAATTCCTTTATGTCGCCATGAGTGGCGCTAAGCAAAATATGAATGAGCTGGCGCTCCGTGCGAACAACTTAGCCAATGCTAATACCGACGGTTTTAAATCCGATATGGCACAAGCTCGCTCAATGCAAGCCTTCGGTGAAGGGTTGCCTTCCAGGGTATTTGCGATGACAGAATCTCCGTCAGCTAATTTTCGCTCAGGCCCCATAAAAACCACTGGACGAGATCTCGATGTTGCCATTAAAGGCGACGGCTGGTTTGCCGTGCAGGCAAAAGATGGCAGTGAAGCTTATACCCGTTCAGGTAGTCTCAGTTTCGATGCGACGGGCATGTTGTATAACGACAGAGGCAATCCCGTGATGGGGGACGCTGGCCCGATAGTGCTGCCATTACCTATTGATAAAGTGTCAATTTCACAGGATGGCATAGTGTCTGTTCGCCCTCAGGGGGCGACTGCTGAAGTGATAGAAGAAGTGGCTAGATTGAAGTTAGTTAATCCCGGCAATGCGCAGATGATGCGTGGTGAAGATGGATTATTTCGACAAATGTCAGGCGAACCAGCACCAGCTGATCCTTTCGTCGCAGTTGAAAGTGGCGCAGTGGAAGGCAGTAACGTAAATCCAGTCGATGAAATGGTGTCTTTGATTGACCTTCAGCGTCAGTTTGAATTGCAAGTCAAGATGATGAAAACCGCGGAAGAAAATGATCGCGCTTCATCCTCATTAATGCGTATTAGTTAGGAGATAGATTATGCATCCGGCGTTATGGATTAGTAAAACTGGCTTAGACGCACAGCAAACTGACATTGCGGTGATCTCGAACAACGTGGCGAACGCCAGCACTGTGGGCTACAAAAAAAGCCGCGCAGTATTTGAAGATTTGCTTTACCAAACAGTTAACCAAGCGGGCGGTGTCAGCGCTTCTAACACTAAGTTACCTAATGGGTTAAACATAGGGGCGGGTACCAAAGTCGTCGCCACGCAGAAAATGTTTACCCAAGGCAACATGCTGACTACGGATAACTCATTGGATTTGATGATTGAAGGCCCCGGCTTTTTTGAAATCCAGCTACCTGATGGTACTGCGGCCTATACCCGAAATGGTCAGTTTACCTTAGACGATACGGGCCAGATTGTGACACCCGGTTCTGGCTACTTGCTGCAACCCGCGATCACGATTCCTGACAATGCGACCAGTATTACCGTTTCCGCGGAGGGTGAAGTTTCAGTGAAAACCCCAGGTACTGCTGAGAACCAAGTCGTGGGTCAGTTGACTATGACGGATTTTATTAATCCATCGGGTCTAGATCCTATGGGACAAAACTTATATACGGAAACCGGTGCGAGCGGCACGCCAATTCAAGGTACCGCTTCGTTAGATGGCATGGGAGCGATTCGTCAAGGCGCCTTAGAAACCTCTAACGTTAACGTGACCGAGGAACTGGTGAACCTTATCGAAAGTCAGCGCATTTACGAGATGAACTCTAAAGTGATTTCAGCGGTAGATCAGATGCTGTCTTATGTGACTCAGAATTTATAGAGGCAAACATCATGGCTAGATATCTTGTGTTGGCCGTCGCGTTATTGCTTGCAGCTTGTAGCTCGACGCAAAAGAAACCCCTTGCGGATGATCCCTTTTACGCACCGGTATATCCAGAGGCGCCGCCGACAAAAATTGCCGCAACAGGCTCTATTTATCAAGACAGCCAAGCATCTAGCTTGTATTCGGATATACGCGCCCACAAAGTCGGTGACATTATCACTATCGTATTGAAGGAATCGACTCAGGCGAAGAAGAGTGCAGGCAATCAGATCAAAAAAGGCTCAGATATGAGCTTAGATCCCATCTTTGCAGGTGGTAGTAATGTGTCCATTGGCGGAGTGCCAATTGATTTGCGTTACAAAGATAGCATGAACACTAAGCGTGAATCGGATGCGGATCAGAGCAATAGTCTAGATGGCAGCATCTCGGCAAACGTGATGCAAGTGCTAAACAACGGCAGCTTAGTGATCCGTGGCGAAAAATGGATTTCAATTAATAATGGTGATGAGTTTATTCGTGTCACTGGTCTCGTTCGCTCGCAGGACATTAAACCCGATAACACTGTCGATTCAACGCGAATGGCTAATGCCCGTATCCAATACAGTGGCACAGGCACTTTCGCAGATGCTCAAAAAGTGGGCTGGTTAAGCCAGTTCTTTATGAGCGACTGGTGGCCCTTCTAAGGAGTCGTATCATGAAATATAAACTGGTGTTAGCCGTTGCCATGCTAGTGTTTTCTCTACCTAGTCAGGCTGAACGAATTAAAGATATTGCCAATGTGCAAGGTGTGCGTAGTAACCAGTTGATTGGTTATGGCTTAGTGGTCGGTTTGCCGGGAACGGGGGAAAAAACCAGTTATACCGAGCAGACCTTTATGACTATGCTCAAAAACTTTGGGATTAATCTTCCTGACAACGTCAAACCGAAAATTAAAAACGTTGCAGTGGTAGCCGTACACGCGGATATGCCCGCCTTTATCAAACCTGGTCAAGATCTTGACGTAACGGTATCTAGCTTAGGCGAAGCCAAAAGCTTACGCGGTGGCACCTTATTACAGACCTTTTTGAAAGGGGTAGACGGTAATGTGTATGCGATAGCCCAAGGCAGCTTAGTGGTGAGTGGTTTTAGTGCCGATGGTTTAGATGGTTCAAAGGTGATTCAAAATACTCCAACAGTTGGCCGTATACCCAATGGCGCGATTGTCGAGCGCAGTGTGGCGACCCCATTTTCAACCGGCGATTATTTGACGTTTAACTTACGTCGTTCTGATTTTTCGACTGCACAACGGATGGCCGATGCGATTAATGAGCTATTAGGCCCTGATATGGCGCGTCCTTTAGACGCGACATCTGTGCAGGTCAGTGCTCCGCGTGATGTATCACAACGGGTGTCTTTTTTAGCTACGCTTGAAAACCTCGATGTTATTCCCGCAGAAGAATCTGCCAAAGTGATCGTTAACTCACGTACTGGAACCATAGTGGTTGGGCAAAACGTGCGTTTACTCCCAGCGGCGATTACCCATGGCGGCATGACAGTCACGATTGCTGAGGCAACCCAGGTTTCACAGCCAAACGCCTTAGCCAATGGTCAAACAACTGTCACTAGCAATAGTACGATTACAGCGACAGAAAGTGACCGCCGTATGTTTATGTTTAATCCAGGCACTACGCTGGATGAGCTGGTTAGAGCGGTTAACTTGGTCGGTGCAGCCCCCTCAGATGTGTTAGCAATACTTGAAGCATTAAAAGTGGCAGGAGCTTTGCATGGTGAACTTATCATCATCTAATTTCTGTCGGGAAAATCATGGAAAAGCTTTCAAGTTCATCACATTTTCTTGACCTGGGCGGCTTAGATTCACTCCGCGCCCAGGCTCAGAAGGATGAGAAGGGCGCCTTGAAAAAGGTCGCCCAACAATTTGAAGGTATTTTCGTGCAAATGCTGATGAAAAGTATGCGCGATGCCAATGCGGTTTTTCAGTCTGATAGTCCACTCAATAGCCAATACACTCAGTTTTACGAGCAGATGCGCGATCAGCAGTTATCGGTCGATTTATCTGACAAAGGTGTATTGGGCCTTGCCGATATGATGGTGCAGCAACTCTCTCCTGAAACCAGTCATTTCACGCCTGCATCGGTATTGCGTGACGATGGTGGCATGAAAATGCTCCACGACGATAAAGCGCTTAATGTGCCTATGCAGAGTTCAGCCGCTCCTGTGGTTGAACCCACAGTTGTAAATCATGGTGTGCCGGCTGCTATCGCTCGGCCTGTATTTGAACCGGATAGAGCTGAAGATGCCAATTCATCAATGGACATTGATGCGCCTAATCGTTCACTGGCTATCGATACGCCTAAGCCGAGCTGGAGTGAACAATCACTTTCAGTGGTAGAACCTGTGATTAGCGGCCAAGTTTTGCCGACGGCAGCATTTAGGGAAACCCAAAAGATTGTCAGGTTTGGTAGTCGAGAAGAATTTTTAGCGACCTTATATCCACATGCTGAAAAAGCTGCAAAAACATTAGGTACCCAACCAGAAGTATTATTGGCGCAATCAGCACTGGAAACTGGCTGGGGACAAAAAATTGTTCGCGGCAATAACGGCGCGCCAAGTCATAACCTATTCAATATTAAAGCTGATCGTCGTTGGCAAGGCGATAAAGCGAACGTCAGCACCTTAGAATTCGAACACGGTGTGGCTGTGCAGCAAAAAGCCGACTTCCGTGTTTACAGTGACTTTGAACATAGTTTCAACGATTTTGTGTCCTTCATTGCCGAAGGCGATCGTTATCAAGATGCGAAGAAAGTGGCGGCTTCGCCAACTCAGTTTATTCGAGCTTTGCAGGATGCGGGTTATGCCACAGATCCTAGATATGCTGAAAAAGTCATTAAAGTGATGCAGTCCATCAGTGAAGAGCTGAAATCAATTCTGCCAGGAGAAGACAAATGATGAACCTTACAACCCTGTTTGTTCATAGGAGTGTCAACTAATGGCCGTTGATCTACTGAATATAGCGCGAACTGGGGTGCTTGCCTCCCAGTCGCAACTGGGTGTTACCAGTAATAACATAGCTAACGCCAATACCGCTGGTTACCACAGACAAGTGGCAACCCAGTCGACTCTTGAATCGCAGCGTTTTGGTAGTAGTTTTTATGGTACAGGAACTTACGTTAATGACGTTAAGCGTATCTACAATGACTATGCTGCAAGAGAGTTACGCATTGGCCAAACAACGTTAAGCGCCGCCGAAGCCAGCTACGGTAAATTGAGTGAGTTAGATCAGCTGTTTTCACAGGTAGGTAAAGTTGTGCCACAAAGCTTGAATGACCTGTTTTCGGGGCTGAATAGTGTGGCTGATTTACCTGCAGATTTGGGTATTAGGAGTTCGACCCTAACAAACGCACAGCAAGTTGCCAGCAGTCTTAATCAGATGCAGTCGTATTTGAATGGCCAGCTTAATCAGACCAATGACCAGATCACTGGTATGACTAAGCGTATCAATGAGATCAGTACAGAACTGGCAAATTTAAACCTAGAGCTGATGAAGTCACCGAATCAAGATGCGCAGTTACTCGATAAGCAAGATGCACTCGTTCAAGAGTTAAGTCAGTACGCCCAAGTGAATGTTATCCCGCAAGAAAATGGCGCTAAGAGTATTATGCTCGGTGGCTCTGTGATGCTAGTTTCCGGTGAGATTGCCATGAGTATGGGCACTCAAGCGGGTAACCCATTTCCCAAAGAGTTACAGCTTAATTCAAGTATTGGTTCGCAAAGCGTCACAGTTGACCCAAGTAAACTTGGCGGTCAGCTAGGAGCTATGTTTGACTTTCGTGACCAGACGTTAATCCCCGCGGGTCATGAGCTTGACCAATTAGCTTTGGGCGTGGCTGATAACTTCAACAAAATGCAAGCGCAAGGCATTGACCTCAATGGGCAAGTCGGCGCTAATATCTTCAAAGATATCAATGATCCTCTGATGTCCTTGGGTCGTGTAGCTGGTTTTTCTGGTAATACGGGCAATGCAACATTAGGCGTCACCATCGATGATACCAGTCTATTAACTGGTGGTGCCTACGAGCTGTCATGTGTCAGTACTGCGCCAGCTTCTTATGAGTTGAGAGATACGGAAACGGGGGTGATAACACCGCTGACTTTATCAGGCTCGACTTTTGGATTTTCAATTGACATAAAAGCGGGCGCGATGGCGTCGGGGGATCGTTTTGCCATTCGCCCGACCGCGGGCGCCTCCAATGGCATTGAAGTTGTCATGAAAGACCCTAAAGGTATTGCCGCCGCATCCCCAAAGATTACTGCAGATGCCGCTAACTCGGGTAATACCCAAGTTAAGTTGACTCAAATTGGCAATCGCAATGCCGCAAATTTCCCTGTGACGGGCAGTGAATTGACAATAAAGCTCGATACCACAGTGTTGCCACCTACCTATGAAGCATTTGATGCCGCAGGAACATCACTTGGGGCAGCTACAGCTTATACCCCACCGAGCATCAGCGCTTTTGGCTTTACCTTTGAAGTTGACAGCAAAGCGGCTGCAGGCAATGACAGATTTACCTTCGATTTATCCTTTGCCGAGGGCGATAACTCTAATGCTGTTGCTATGGCTAAATTGAGCGAAAGCAAAGTGATGAATAATGGCAAATCGACCTTAGCGGATGTGTTCGAGAACACTAAGCTCGATATTGGCAGTAAAACGAAAGCGGCCGAAGTGCGTACTGGTTCGGCTGAGGCCGTGTATCAGCAAGCTTATGCGCGAGTAGAGAGTGAGTCGGGCGTGAACTTAGATGAAGAAGCCGCAAATTTAATGCGTTTTCAGCAAGCCTATCAAGCCTCTGCGCGGATAATGACGACCGCACAGCAGATTTTTGACACCTTATTATCCTCAGTGCGTTAGGAGATTTAACTATGCGATTATCATCCGCGCAGATCTTTAATCAAAGCATTACCAGTGTGCTGCAAAAGCAAACGGCGACCAGCAAAATTCTTGACCAATTGAGCAGTGGTAAGAAAGTCAATACTGCCGGTGATGATCCTGTGGCGTCGCAGGGTATCGATAATCTGAATCAGAAAAATGCACTCGTCGATCAGTTCATTAAGAACATTGATTATGCAACGAATCACTTACAACAAACCGAAAGTCAACTTGGCCAAGCGGATACATTAGTATCGAGCATGAAAGATATGATGCTAAGGGGGTCAAACGGCAGTATGACCGAGGCAGAGCGGCAAACAATTGCCGATGATCTGCGTAAAAGTCTGGATCAATTACTGACGATTGCGAATACCAAAGATGAATCGGGAAACTATCTCTTTGCAGGTAATAAAACGGACACGAAACCGTTCGAATTCGATAACAATGGTCAAATTATTTACTCAGGCGACTCAGGCGTTCGTAATAGCATGATTGCTACAGGTATTCAGCTTAATACCAATGTGGCTGGAGATACCGCTTTTATAAAATCACCCAATGCAATGGGCGATTATAGCGTCAATTATTCGTCACCCCAGCAAGGGGATTTCAGTGTCACAAGTGCCAAGCTTGACGGTGTAACGCCTTCACTTTCCGACTATAAGATTAATTTTTTAGATGATGGTGCGGGTGGCATTAATGTGGAAGTCACAGATACCGCAGCCCCTGCTAATGTGATTTTAGCTGCTGCCCCTTTTGACCCCTCAACCTCAATCAATTTTGACGGTGTAACGCTAAACATTGAAGGTGAGCCAAAGATAGGTGACAGCTTTACCCTTCATCAAGAGTCTGAGGTGAGTATTTTCGACACTCTTAGTAAGGCCATAGCCCTATTTGAAAATGGCGATCAAGTACAAACCCCTTCAGGTCAATCAGAATTGGCACAGTTATTGAATAATGTACAGAGTGGTGTCAAACAAATAAGTCAACAACAGGGCTTAGCAGGTAACAGTTTAAAAGTACTGGAAACATACACTGATAAGCACACTGATGAAAAATTGATTAACACCTCGGCATTATCCAAATTGGAAGATCTTGATTATGCCACTGCGATAACTGAATTTGAGAAGCAACAACTCGCACTCAATGCCGTATCCAGTGTGTTTAGTAAAGTGGGTTCCGTATCGCTGTTTGATTACATCTAGATCGAATGCCTTCTGAACCGAAAGCGCTAAAACAAGACGCTCTTTAATGATGAAGGCATCAAGGTCTTAAAGGTTAAGTCTTTAAAGTTAAACTAATAAAGTTAAGCAAATAGAGTTAAAAAAGAGTTAAGCAAGTTGCAGCCATTGCATGCAACAAGATTTAGCCAGGCTTCCACGTCTTGGCACCCAACTTAGAAGAGGAATGTAACATGGCTATTACTGTTAATACCAATGTGACCTCACTGAAGTCACAGAAAAACTTGAACGGCGCCAACAACGCCTTGCAAACCTCCATGGAGCGTCTGTCATCTGGCCTGCGTATTAACAGTGCCAAAGACGATGCCGCTGGTCTGCAAATTTCTAACCGTTTGACCAGTCAGATCAATGGTCTGGATGTCGCACAACGTAATGCTAATGATGGTATCTCTATTGCGCAAACCGCTGAAGGTGCGATGCAAACCTCTACCGACATTCTGCAACGTATGCGTGATCTATCATTGCAGTCAGCTAACGGCTCAAACTCAACTGAAGACCGTGCAGCTATGCAAAAAGAGCTGTCAGCACTGCAGACCGAATTGACCCGTATTTCTGACACTACCTCGTTTGGTGGTCAGAAGCTGTTGGATGGTACTTATGGCACTCAGAAATTCCAAGTTGGTGCCAATGCCAATGAAACCATTTCTGTGACACTGGGAGATGTTGCTGCCAATAAGATCGGCAATAATACCATTTCAGGTGCAGGGACTGTATACGGTAAAGCGGCCACAACCAATTTAGCAACGGCCATTGGTACTGTTACAGGTGTTGCTGGCTTTGCTATCAATGGTAAAACAGTGGCGGTTGGAGCAGATGCCTATGTTACTACTGTTGCAGATGACATTAATAAGGCTGGCACAGGCGTTAAGGCTGAAGCCTCTCTCAGCACTACGTTAAAAGGTTTGAGTCTAACAGATACAGGTAAAC